>NZ_JARTVT010000026.1:0-120542 GCF_029625685.1 Mesorhizobium sp. WSM4976 | reverse complement strand
GCACTTCATCTTTTTGTCGGCTCGTGGGGCTGGTCCTGTGCAGCAATGCGTCGATGGTTTACTTCGCTTTGGATTCGATCCGTGTGGCAGTCGTCACGACGCTGGCCTGTTCGCTGCTGCTTCAGGCCTGCTATTTCGGCTGCGTGCTCTTTTTCGCGGACGTCGATGATCTGTAGAACTGTTCATTCGCTCCGCAGAGGGCCGGCGAATCCAATCTCTTCCTAAGCCCGTTGGCCGTAATCGAAAGACACGGGGCCGGCGAGTTCGTGCTCAGCTGCCACTGTGCTAGCAAGGGAACGGAATCCAATCCCGGAGCAGATGGCCAGAGTTGAGCGAAGACTGCGGTCGGAGCTCCTGCGCTTCCGGGTCTCCAAGGGGACGACTTTGCGAACCGAAGGGACTTTGAACCGTTGACGTGGCCAGCGTGCGGTAGGTTGGGCCAGCGACAGGGATCCCGGCCGGCCGGGAAGCACCGCCCTCTCAATGTGCGTTGACTTCGCTTCCTTTGGCGAAATGTGGGTAACGGCGAGGGCCGCACTCTTCCCGGGCCGTCGACATTCCCGCCCTTTTGGTGCGTGCGCCGTTAGGCGCGACAATTCGGTGCCCGCGTGTAACTGCGCGCATTCGCCGAAGCTTAGACGTGGTGCATTCCCGCTCGCCCGTTTGGCGGACAGTTCCGGCCGTGCTGGTTTTGCCGCCTAACGCCCGCCGCTCGTCACTGCCACACCCCTCTCCGGCAACGGCTCGGCGCATCGCGCAAGCCGGTTTAGCGATCAGGCCAGGCCCTTCGCGAGTTCCAACGCCTGCCGTTCGAAGAGGCGGCGGTAAATGCCACCATCGAGATTGATCAGGGCGGCATGATCGCCGTCCTCCATGATGCGGCCACGGTCGAAGACGAGCAGCCGATCGAGCGAGCGGACCGTCGACAGCCGGTGTGCGATGACGAGTGTGGTTCGGCCCACCATCAACCGATCCACCGCTTGTTGAATGAGCACCTCGGATTCCGAATCGAGGCTCGATGTGGCCTCGTCCAGAATAAGGATCGGCGCGTTCGCGAGGAAGGCGCGCGCGATCGCCACGCGCTGGCGCTCGCCGCCGGAGAGCTTCAAACCCCTTTCGCCGACCAATGTCCCATAGCCCTTCGGCAGGGGCGCGATGAATTCGTGGGCACTTGCCAGTCGTGCCGCTTGCTCGATCTCGGCCTGGCTCGCGCCAGGCCGGCCATAGGCGATGTTCTCGGCAAGCGACCTGTGAAACAGGATCGGCTCCTGCTGCACGATCGCGATCTGCGAACGAAGGGACTCTTGGGTCACCTCCGAGACGTCCTGACCGTCTATCAGGATCCGGCCGCCGCTCAGGTCGTAGAGTCTCTGGATCAGCTTCACGAATGTTGTCTTGCCGGAACCGGAGGGTCCAACCAACCCAACCCTTTCGCCAGCTTCAATCGACAGCGAACATTCGCTATAGAGCGGCAGGGGATGGTTGGCGTAGCGGAAGTGGACGTTCTCGAAATCGATACGGCCGTTCGTGATCCGGATCGGCTTGGCCTCTGGACGATCGGCAACATCCACCTGCTGATTGTGGATGGCCACCAGTTCTTCCATATCATTAACCGAGTGCTGCACGTTGCGGACATGCATGCCGGCATCACGCAGATAGCCCTGCAGGACGATGAAGGACGTGAGAACATATGCTATCTCGCCCGGCGTTGCCTGTCCATGCGACCACAGAAGCAGGGCATATCCGACCACCGCCACCCTGAGCGCAACCAAAGTTACGCCTTGGGTTGAGCCGATGATCGTTCCGCGCACCCAGCTCCGGCGCGCGCGGTGCCGCCATTTCGTCATGATATTTGCAAGCCGCTCGTCTTCGCGAACCTCTGCGCCGAAGCCCTTGACCACAGCGTTGCAACTGACCGCGTCCGCAAGCGCGCCGCTGAGCCTTGTGTCCCATCGGTTGGCAAGGCTCGCCGCTGGCGCGACATAGCCGAGCGACAGCGAAATCGAAAACGCAAGGTAGACGAGAGAGCCGCAAGCAAAGATCACGCCCATGACCGGCCAGTGCCAGCCGAGCAGCACCGTCGAGCCGATCAAGATGACAAACGACGGGAGCAGCGTGACGAGTATCGTGCTGTTGAGGAGGTCGAGCGCCCACATGCCGCGCGTTATCTTGCGCACTGTCGAGCCGGCGAAGCTGTTTGCATGCCAGTCTGTCGAAAAGCGCTGCACATGATGGAACGCTTCGGTCGCGACGTCGGAAATCATTTTCAACACCAGGTCGCTCAGGCCAATGAAGGCGACGTGGCGCATGGCAATGCCACCGAGTGCCAATGCAATCGGTACAGAGAATGCTGCAACAGCTGAATCCGAAGCTGGTGCTGCCGCATTAGCAGCACGAGAAACAGCGTCGATGAGTCGGCCAGAATAGAGCGGCATCAACACGTCAGCCAGCGTGGAGGCGAGCATCGCGGTCATGATGATCGCGAGCCGGGCCGGCTGCCTGTTCCAGAGGCGAACAGTGAAGGCGAAAACGTCGCGACAAGTGGCGCCGCGCCCATGGACGGGGAAACGTCTCATAGTTTCCAAGCGGGCGCATCAACACGCTCGGTCCCAAAGACGATAAAAGACAAAACTGGAATTTCGACCTCCCCCATAACAGCATCAATTTTGGCGGGCAGCTCTTGCCGCCTCACGACGGTGAGTTCAAAAGTCGTGCCAACTGAGCGGGAACATCCGAAGGACAAATTCAGCAGGTTACCGAGCCTGGAGAAAGTCAGCCGCCATCCAGTCGATACGATTGCTACGGCTGCTCAACTCGGGAGATTGGAAAAGAAGGTCGATGTATCGATTGAATTTTGAGCTTGTTCTTGCCTCGATCAAATAAGTACAGTTGCAATGCAGCTTTCTCAGGCCCGGCACTTAGGTGCTGATTTCAAAAGCGCGCCGCGAATACTTTCCTGCCCATATTCCGTCAATCGAATGCTCGACTGTCGGATTGTGCGCTCCCCGACACAGTGCTGTCGGTTCGCCTCCTGGGTACCTCCCCCGTCGATTGACGACCTGAAGGAGAAGCTTCGCTCGCAAGCTGGCACGACTCTTGAGGGTACTCCAGGTGGCGGAAGGAACTCCGGCTCGAGTCCCGTTGACTTCGGATGTTGCGAGGCTGGGTTGGAGCAAACTGTGCACCAATGAGAACGCAATGAAGGAGACATCATGGAACTCCGGCGGATTGCGGTGGAGTTAGACCTATTCCTCAAGATGACTGATGATGTCGCTCAATCCGAACAGTTGTTCGAACTGTTGTCTGCGTTTGCGCTGAATTTCGATTGCCCGTGGATTGCCTATGGGCCGCTCGCATCAGAGAGGGCTTTCAAGCCGAACCGGGAGGGTTCTGTGGTGATGTGGAATTATCCTGCTGAATGGCAGGAGCGCTACTCGAGAATGGGCTATGCCAAAATAGACCCCCTCATCAAGAAAGGTCGAAAGGAGGCGGGACCCTTTCGATGGAGCGAGGTGTATACTGATGAAAACATAACTGAAGATGGACGCCGCGTCTTGGACGAAGCAGCAACATTCGGCTTGAGGTCAGGCGTTACCGTCCCATTACATGGCCCTGGTGGCAGCTTTAGGTTTGTGAGTTTTGCTCAATCCTCGGACTGCGAATTGCAGAATAGAGCGATCACCTACCTGCAAATGGCCGCGCTGCGGTTTCATCGGATGGTTACGAAGTTCGACACTACGACTGCGTCGGAACGAGCTCATAACCTGTCTCCGAGAGAAATAGAGTGCATTGATTTGGTGTCACAAGGAAAATCATCTTGGGAAATAGGAACTATTTTAGGCAGATCACGAAATACGATAGATTTCCATTTAAAAAATGTAATGCGGAAGTTGGATGCGACCAGCAGAACGGTAGCTGTTGTAAAAGCTTTGAACCTTGGGATTATCCAACCGCCGTAGGTGCGCAGCTAGTTCTCCGCCCGTAGTAGCGCGCGTGATAGCCGAGACGCTCCGGCGTGCGCTCGCTCTTCGAAGCACCCAGCGCCTCGTCCATCTCGGCCTCGAGCACCTCCTGCATCACGGCGCGAATCACCTCGTGCAATCCATCCGGCTTCGAAAGCAAAATGTCGTTGACGCTGCTACGGCGGATTTATCTTCAGGCTTGGTCCTGGTGGCGATGCTGAGTTCGCTTCGCTGAGATTGGGCGGTCATGACAGGGTGGTGTTCAATGTCACCGATTCCTGGAAGAAATTACCATCCGTATTAAGCGACTGACGATGAGTGATGTGTGTCCAAAATCTGACAGCTGTCAGAAAACATTTCGGGTTCAATACAGCGGAGCGTCTTAGCCCTGTCGGGCTTTTCGAAGCCTATCTCGCAGTAACTGCGCGCCAGGCGCACTAGCTCGGCCTTTGCTGGTCGATGTGCGGCAATATAGTGTGAGGGCTGACCCGCATGAGAACACGGAACTCGCTCGATGAAGGATGATCGACGGCATCCAGAAAGCTTCTCTCCGGCGGGTTCGAGGGTGCTGCGCGCGCATCTCGGCGACGGGCCAGCGACCAACGGTTGAGGCTACATCTCCGGAGCGAGTGATGCCTCGAAAGATGCAATGCTGTCTCTGGTCCGACGCGCTGGAAGTTTGTGAAGGGTCGGCCCGGCAAATCGGTGAACCGGGCGGCTTAGGCTGCCAAAAAGGGTAGATGTCTGCGTTGCCTCGGTAGATCAGCAGGCGGTATCAGAAAGCCAAAGGCACACGCACACCATCGTGGCGCTTCGCAGGAAGTAGATGGGAGTAATCACCAGTGATTTTACCGGAACTTCGCTCAGCAAACACAGCCGGCAGGGTTTTGGAGATAACGACGACCACGGGATGCGTCGTAGGATGTTCATATTGTCCCCAGGACAAGTTCGCGGTCCGGCAAAGAAAAGTGTCTCATGCGAGTCATCTGGATCTTGAAGATTTCAAGCGGTGTCTGGCCCGCGTACCGACTTCCGTCGACATTGGTTTTGCGGGATACTCCGAACCTTGGCTCAATCCGGACTGTACCGAAATGGTGGAGCACGCCTTCGCCAAAGGCCATGGCATCAGGATTTTTACGACGCTGGTGGGAATGAACGGGCAGGACCTGCAGCGATTGCAAGCCTTGCGCTTGGGCGTATTCGTGGTCCATGTTTTCGATGACGGCACCTACATGAACAGCCGCCTGGTCGGAGACAAGTATCGCGATCTGGTTCGTCAACTCGTCGACGCGGACATCCCCTTGATCCGATTCGTGGCCTTGGGCGAGCCCCACCCAGATATAGCCGACATTATTCCTACCGAAGCCCTGATAAAAGCGCGGCCGGTGAGCAGTAGGGGTGGAAGCGTCGACCCTAAGATCGTTGCACCACGTCAGCCAGTGGTCGGAGCCCTAACCTGCGTGGACGCACGACAGTATCGGAATGTTCTTCTTCCAAACGGCGACGTTACCCTGTGCTCTATGGATTTTGAACGGCGTCACGTATTGGGCAACCTTCTATATGAGGGTTACTCCGCTCTGTTTGAAAAGCCAGTTTTTCGCGAAATCGTCGACCGCATGAATGGAGCAGATGGTTTTCTGCTTTGCAGGATGTGTGAATTCGCCGACCCAAACGACCGGACCTGAGTGCATGCCGGCCGAGAGGGCGTGCCTGGCAGTGCGGATGGCCCCACGACAGATGCACCTGCCCGCGACGCCATCGTGTTTTCACGTTACGCCAGTATGTTCCTGTAGGCGCGGCAGTGGGCCTCGAGCATTTCGGAGACGAGCTCATCGAAAGGTCTTCGCCTTCCAACCGAGCTTGTCGGCCTGCCTAGCTTGAGGTAACGCCGATCACAGGTCAACCATCGGTCGGATGGAAACAGTGTTAGTCGATCCCGATCAGAGCTTGATTGCTTACTCACGGCTCACCTCGTCAACGCCTTCACCCTCCCGGACGATCTCCTTTTCGACTCGCCTGAAGGCAGCAGCCCAGCTGCGGCCGGGGATGGTTGCCGTCGCGGTAGTGGACGTTCTCGAAACCGATGCGGCCCTTCGCCAGCGCGTCTCCCGGTTGCTTCCGCCTGGCCTACGAACGGGCTTTCCGTCAAGGGGGTCCACGGCGGCCCCGCCCTCTTGATCCGGCGGCTCGGGCCAGTCATCGCGCAAGAGATCGGAATCCGCATTCTTCTCAAAGAGAGCGTGGCTTTCGCTGTGTCATCGGTCATCAAATAGTTTCTTGAATCAGGTTGGTGTCCGCAGCCCGAGGTTGAACGGCGAATATTGATGACCGCCGCGAAGCCGCTCGCTCGCTACGGCGCTATTGAGGAGCGCGCTCGCGAGCGGCTTCGCTACCGCCGAGCGACACAACCTCTGGCGACGCGACCCTGCTGATCTCCTTGGACTCATTCATTTGTCCGGAGCGCTATGGGCAGCGAAGGGTGGGTACGTCAACTACCTGATGCCATAGTAGCGATGCTTTCGCGGAAGCTTTAGAAGCCATCCTGTTGCAGCACATTCGAAAGCATCCGAATGGAGGGCAACGCAACCCAACAATATTTGATGAGGATGCCGGCATCACCAGACCAAACCCAGACCAAACAAAGCTGCCTCCGGCATTCTGCTTCAACGTTAAGCGACGAACATCTGCCGCAAACCACTAGCCATTAAACAGCTCTCTTCTTTGAAAGACTATGTGCAGAGGACTTGATATGGACACCGACGCTTTCACGGCTCATGAATCTAACGTTCGTCGTTATTGCCGGGCGTTCCCCACCGTCTTTACGAAGGCCCTTGGGGCGACGATCTGGGACGAGACGGGTAAGCCCTTTATCGATTTCCTGGTGGGTTCCGGCGCACTCAACTACGGGCACAACAATCCGGATATTATGGCGCCAGCGATTGAATATCTCGTCGGTGAGAACATTCTTCTGTCGCTTGATATGCATACGGCGGCAAAGCGTGACTTCATTGAAGGGTTCGTCGATTGGATCCTGAAACCCAGAGGCCTTTCGTACAAGATTCAGTTTCCCGGGCCGACCGGCACGAACGCCAACGAAGCGGCGCTGGCGCTGGCGCGAAAATACACCGGCCGCTCGAGCGTCATGGCCTTTACGAATGCGTTCCACGGCATGTCGCTCGGCTCTCTAGCGGTGTCGGGCTCGGCCTCAACCAGGGAACTGGGAGGCGTCGCTCGCCACGATGTGATCCGTGTTCCCTATGACGGCTATCCGAGCCAAGCTTTCGATTCCGCCAGTTACATCGACAGCGTTTTGAGCGACCCGGGGAGCGGCATAGAAAAGCCTGCCGCAATCATTCTGGAGACCATCCAGGCCGAAGGCGGCATGAACGCCGCATCCGCAGCTTGGCTCACGGAAATTCAGCGCATTTGCCGTACGCACGGCATTGTTTTTATCGTCGACGATATTCAGGCGGGTGCGGGCCGAACTGGCGATTTCTTCTCATTCGAGTCCGCGAAAATCGAACCGGATATTGTGTGTCTTTCCAAGTCCCTAAGCGGTTCAGGTAGTCCGTTGTCCATCGTTCTGATTCGACCCGACTTGGACATATGGAAGCCCGGAGAACATAGCGGGACCTTCAGAGGCAACAATTTCGCCTTCGTGACGGCAGGAGCCATGTGCAAGATGTGGTCGGATAGGAAATTTACTGCAGGTGTCGAGCGGACAGCCGTCAGGCTGCAAACGCACCTCGATCGCCTGGTTGCGAAATTTCCAAGATACATCGAACAGAAGCGCGGCCGCGGTCTGATGGCCGGCCTGAAATGCCGTTCACCGGCAGTTGTCGGCCGCGTGCACGATGTCGCATTCGAAAATGGCCTTCTTATCGAATCCTCGGGGCCAAATCGCGACGTTATCAAAGTCCTCCCACCGATAACCATCACCGATGCCGAACTCGATCGTGGCATCACCATCCTTGAACACGCACTACAGGAGCAAGACAATGCCTAGTCAGATATCTCAAGTGCCAGCCATCTCGCCGGTTTCGATCAAAGAACGGACCGGGTCGATCAACACGGCGGAGATCATCTCGGTCCTGAAAGGTGAGCTCACCGCTCTGCACATCAAGCAAGCTTTCAGCACCGAAGTAGCCGAGGAGATCACTACGAACTTTATTGGAAGCTCTGGTCTCAGAGAGCGTAAAGATGGTGTGCCCGGACAATATGTCGGCGCATCTCACTACAGGAAGGATGCAGCCACCTATTTCGCAGACGCCGAAAACGCGCGGCCGTACGTCGATGCCCTTTTTAAGAATTTGGTTGACCCGGTTCGAGCAGTATTCAGGGCGTTGAAGCGAGAGCTTCACAACCAGGGAATCGAATTGCGGCTAGCCCGTTCCGAACACGGCCAGGCCAATGTTTGTCGCGGCCTCAGTTGGTCGGGCACAGGCACATTTTCCTTGGATCCCCACGACGACGTCGCTCAAGTCTTACGTGCTGGCGATGATTACGAGCTTTCTGCGGTGGCGCACAATACGGTCGCAGCGCTCAACCTCTATCCCAGCATGCCTGAGGAAGGCGGCAATCTGAAGCTCTGGAGCCACAAGCCGACGGTTGCGGACCGGATATCGCAAGGTGTGGAGACCACTGGATATCCCTATTCGGCAGCCTATCTGGAAGCCGTCCCTTGCCGCGAGTTCGAGCTCAAAACCGGGGATATCGCCCTAATCGATGGCGGCTTCGTTCACGGGGTTACCGGTCAATTAGGCGACGGAAAGCGTCGCCTAGTGCTGAATTGCTTTTTCGGATTTGCGCGGCCTGATCTTGTTCTCTGGTGGACGTGACGTTGGACCTCGCAGCGATCGACTGGCTTGGGCCGTGAGTTGGCGTGGCCAGGCGTGTGACTGCTCATGCTGCCGTCATACAAGCCGAACCTCGAACCGATTGAAATGGCCTTCGCCAGACAGTTTGGGCTGATGCCTTTGCAGGCTACAATTCAGGACTCGCCCTATGAAGAAGCAGTTTACTCCTACAAACGATGTAAGCCTCGCGATCTTTGATCGTCTTGAGTCTGAGGTGCGGAGCTACGTCCGTGCGTTCCCAGTTCTGTTCGATCGAGGCGTCGGCACTGCCCTCATAGCTACAGACGGTCGGGAATACATCGACTTCTTGGGAGGCGCGGGAGCCTTGAATTACGGGCACAACAACCCAGCCTTCACGCGGGCGTTGTTGGACTACATTGCGCGCGACGGAATTGTGCACGGGCTCGACCTTGCTACGACCGCCAAGAAGGCCTTCATCGAAGCTTTTGAGCAGTTTATTTTGAAGCCCCGCGGTCTGTCTTATAAATTGCAATTTACTGGCCCCACAGGTACGAACGCGGTCGAGGCGGCTCTGAAGCTAGCTCGCCAAGTGACCGGCAGGTCAAACATCGTTTCGTTTACGAACTCGTTTCACGGAGTCAGCGCTGGGGCGTTGGCGGCAACCGGAAACACGAAGTTCCGAGATGCTGTCGGCTTTCCCCTCGCGCACGTGACATCGTTGCCGTACGAGGGCTATCTCGGCGCTTCAGACACGATCGAGTATTTCGAGAAGCTTCTCGATGATCCTAGCAGTGGTCTCGGCAAACCCGCTGCGGTGATCCTAGAAGCAGTGCAGGGCGAAGGCGGTGTCAATGCTGCTACCGTTGAATGGCTGCAACGGCTGCGTGATCTGACCTCTCGGCACGAGATCCTGATGATCCTCGATGATATTCAGGCTGGTGTCGGTCGCACAGGGAAATTCTTCAGTTTCGAGGCGGCTGAGATCGTGCCGGACATCGTTACCCTGTCAAAGTCGTTGTCTGCAATTGGAACGCCTATGGCCCTTGTCCTCATGAAGCCTGAACTTGATGTCTGGACGCCGGGTGCGCACACCGGCACGTTCAGGGGCAACAACTATGCTTTCGTCACTGCTCGTGCGGCCCTTGAGACTTACTGGTCCGACTCCAAGTTTGAAGATGAGATTGCTCGCAAATCAGCCATCTTGGCTCAAGAACTCAAGTCGATCGCAGACGACTTCCCCAGCCTTGCTCTGAATGTCCGAGGCCGCGGCTTGATGTATGGACTCGTATCACCAAAGCACCACTCATTGCCGGGGCTCATTTCCCGGGAAGCTTTTCGTCGCGGCTTGGTGATCGAGATCGCTGGCTCGTATGGTGAGGTGCTCAAGTTCATGACAGCCCTTACCATAACCGAGGCTGAACTGCGCCGTGGTCTGTCGATCGTACGCGACAGCATTGGCGCGGTGCAGGACAGCATTTCAGCGGAGTAGGCATTCACTCAGTCCCCCCTACCCAGTCTGGGCTTATCAAGCAAAGGAAATTCCGCTTTAGACGTATGCGATTGTATGGAGACGGACAGCAAAAATGGACACTCGGAGAGCTCAAACAATGG
The DNA here is from genome assembly GCF_029625685.1 of Mesorhizobium sp. WSM4976. Classification (NCBI taxonomy): domain Bacteria; kingdom Pseudomonadati; phylum Pseudomonadota; class Alphaproteobacteria; order Hyphomicrobiales; family Phyllobacteriaceae; genus Mesorhizobium; species Mesorhizobium sp. WSM4976. The sequence continues at coordinate 110,152 of NZ_JARTVT010000026.1, read as the reverse complement.
ACACCGACCGCTTGACGTGATCGAACGACAGTACGGCATGTGCAAATCAATACACACTTCTTGCTCGTTGCAAGATGAAGGACGACGTCCAGGGCCGGTGAAACCGGTATTCTAATATATTATATAAGTAAGATGGTAATATTGCTGGTTTATCACGAGCGAAGACGAACGGTACACAACACATTAGAAATTAACTTGTATAAGAGGTCCGGTATTTCTTATCCTTTCTGATGAAAAATAGAACGGATTTTGTGCGACGTCGAAGTTTGGCGAGACGAGTGTAAGGCGCGTTCGCGAACCTTACACCGTTACGTTCTGAAGGAGTTGAGATCGTGAGTGATATGACAGCCCGAGACGATGAGATAAGCCTAGCCGAACGCGTAACGCAGCATTTGAAACCGCATTTATGGGCAAAGGCCAACCGGCTCCTTATCCGTAAAGCAATCAGCGAATTTGCACACGAGTTGCTAATTGCTCCTCGACTCCAGCGAATGGAAGGCGACTGGGGGAAGTATGTGCTGGAAAGCGAGACCCCTGGGTTGGAGTATTGGTTCCAGGCTCGGCGCCTCCTGCTAGATCACTGGCAAGTGGACGCCGGCTCTCTGGAGAAAAGGATTGAGGGCAGGCCGGCCCCCCTGGATGCGCTTGATTTTGTTATTGAGTTCAGCCGCCATCTTGGCATAAAGGAAGAGATGATGCCGGTTTACCTGCAGGAGATCAGCAGCACGCTGTATGGCAGCGCGTACAAGCAGGCCAAAACAGAGATATCCGCCGCAGAACTGGCTTTTGCCGATTACCAGATCGTTGAGGCTGGCATGACGGAGGGCCACCCGACCTTTATCGCGAATAACGGTCGCATTGGCTTTGACGCGCTCGACTATAGTCGCTATGCGCCGGAGGTGGGCAGTTCGATAAGACTCATATGGCTGGCCGTCCATAAAGAAATGGCAACGTTTAAGTCCATTTCAACGCTCGACTACGACCTTCTCATGCACGAGGAACTCGGTCGACAGGCGCTGGAACAGTTCGACGCAGCGTTGCGTCAAAAGGGACTAAACTCGACCGATTACATCTATATGCCAGCGCATCCTTGGCAATGGTTCAATCGGCTCTCAACTATCTTCGCGGCGGATATCGCCAACCGGCACATTGTCTGCCTAGGCCAGGGGAAGGACATATATCATGCCCAGCAATCGATCCGCACACTTTTCAATATAAGCGATCCGCATAAACGGTACGTGAAAACGGCGCTGTCGATACTTAACATGGGGTTTATGCGCGGCTTGTCACCGACACACATGCTGGCGACGCCCGCCATCAACGAATGGTTGAAGAATTTGCTCGACAGTGACTCCTATTTAGCCGCCAACGGCTTCAGCATCCTTCGCGAGGTCGCGACGATTGGCTATCGCAATCGTTGTTTCAACACCGCCCTCAAGAAGGACTCCCCTTACAAGCAGATGCTTTCTGCGCTGTGGAGGGAAAGCCCCCTTCGGCAGTTGAAAGAAGGGGAACGTCTGATGACAATGGCGTCGCTGCTTCATGTCGATTACAATGGTGAAGCACTCGTGACAGCCCTCATCAATGCCTCGGGGTTAGACGCCGCCGCTTGGCTACGCCGCTATTTTGAATCTTATCTGGCGCCGCTTCTCCACTGCTTTTATGCTTACGATCTAGCGTTTATGGCACATGGAGAAAATATAATTCTAGTTATGAAAGATCACGCTCCGACGCGAGTTATCATGAAAGACATTGGCGAGGAGCTTCGTATTCTAGGCGGAGATCTCAACGTGCCGGAGGAGATTAAGAGGATCTGCATTCAAGTAAATCGCGACATGAAGCACGACTTCATTTTCACCGACGTTTTCGACTGCTTCTTTCGTTACTTGGCTGTAACACTCGAAGAACATCTTGATTTTCCGTCGACACACTTCTGGCAGCTCGTAAGCGAGTCCATCCTTGGCTACCAGACGAAACATCCGGAATATGACGAAAAATACAGGCAGCATGACCTATTCGCTCCAGAATTTCTGCGACGATGTATGAATCGACTGCAGATACAAAAAAACCAGCAAATGGTGGACTTCGGTGATCCGGGAGAATACCTGCACACCGTCGGCACGCTGAAGAACCCACTGGCGGGCATTCGCAAAGTGACCAGTGCAGGTTAAGCTTGAAGGAGGCGCGTATTTTAAATGAACAATGTAGTTAGCCGGTTTTGGGCCAATACCATACCCCCCCCTTGGGGTAAGCAACCCCTTGCGTAAACGCCGCCGCAGCATGTTGCGCGTATCAGGCGCCCGCTCACCAGCGCGTCGCCTGCTTCCATTCTGAAAGGAGGCGCCTAATTTTTTTATCGCCTTCGGGCCGGCTTTCCAGGTGCCGTCAACACTGACACGGTTAGGCGCCCAAAGCTTGATTTGTGTAGACCTCGCTACCTTAAGCATAAACCTCGTCGAACGCCTTCAATCAAGCACTGCGGCCTTGACGCTCATGCTAGGAGATCATGGCCGCGTTGGAGGTAAGTGCGGCTCTAACTTATGGCTAGAAGGGAGCTTCTCATGTACATTCTAGAAACGCCGCGCCTAATCCTAAGGCCACCGTCGCATAGCGACGAGCTTCTTCTACATGAGCTTCATAGCGATCCATTTGTGGTAAATGCCATGTGGGATGGAGTCTATCCGACCCGAGAGCAATCGAAAGCTAAACTACAACAGTTCATCCATCATTGGCAGAGCAATGGTTTCGGCTTATGGATGGTGTTCGTAAAAGGCGAAGGCCAAGTCGGAAAATTCGCAGGCTACTGTGGATTGATGTACAGTGGCCCGTATCTGCCCGAAGATCCCACTAATGTGGAAACCGTATCGTGCCTCCACCTTGCGTCTTCCGGTAAGGGGATCGCCGCAGAGGCCGGCAGGGCAGCGATCCAGTTTGCTTTCGAGAACCTAACGCTCGAGAAGGTCACTTCATTCATTCGCCCAACGAACACGCGTTCGCTTCGGAAAGCACCGAAAGTAGGCCTTCGCTATGTAAGAGACCGGGTCTACAATAACGTAGTTATGCGATATTTTGAAGTGACAGTCTTGACTGCTGTAAAAATCGAAAAAGTCGTCGTTATCTCTTGTTAGTATCATTGTTTCTCGGAAGACGGTGATGCAAGAAACCGTAGGCGAGCGCTGCTCTCGCCCTACGAACTTGCAATCATTCACACCGACGCACCGGCGTGTCCGGAGATGCATGTGCCCTGGAATTGAGAGCTTGTCGGTTCAGAGATAGTTCAGATGGGTCGCTCGGTCTCGCTTCGGGCATGCCCTCGACCGATTTGGCGATCAAATCGCTCCGTTACAGACGGCATGATGTGGAGCTGCCGCGCCGTAAGTGACCATATCTCAGGCGGTAGGAGGAGCGCTTTGCTGAAGAAGCCCATCACACTTGGTACCTTGATGGGGAGTTGCGTGGTTTTCGATTATATCGTCGTGGGTGGTGGCTCCTCTGGATGCGTGATGGCGAGCAGGCTCTCCGCCTATGGCGCTCGCGTGCTGCTCATTGAAGCTGGCCCTGATACGCCGCCGAATGCCATTCCTGACGACATCCAGGATGGCGACCCAACGCGTGCTTACCTTAATCCCGGTTATCGATGGCAGTCACTCCACGCGACAACGGTGCGAGGTGGCCGCAAGCCTGTCCATTACGAACAGGCGCGCGTCATGGGTGGCGGCTCCAGCATCAATGCCCAAGTCGCCAACCGCGGCGGGCCCGGAGATTACGATGAGTGGGCCTCAAGCGGTGCAACGGGCTGGGGTTGGGAAGACGTGCTGCCCTACTTCCGTCGTCTAGAATGCGATTTGGATTTCGGCGGGGAATTTCATGGCACGAACGGCCCCTTGCCAATCAAACGTGTGCGCCAATCAGACTGGTCGGGCTTCATCCGGGCAATCTCCGATGCTTACGATGCTTTGGGGCTTCATTTCAGGCCAGACTTCAATGGTGCATTCGGTGATGGCTATTCAGTTGTCCCATTGACCAACCGCAATGGTCATCGGGTCTCCTCCGCGATGGCGTACTTACCCGAAACCGTCCGCTCTCGCCGCAATCTAACGATTTTATCCGAAACGACAGTTGCGCGGCTGACCTTTTTGGGAACAACGGTAACGGGGGTCGAGACGGAGAACAAATCGGGCGTGCAATCGTATAGCGCTTCTTGCGTTATCCTGTGCGCAGGAGCACTCCATTCACCCGCCATATTGATGCGCTCCGGGATCGGCCCCGCGAAGGAATTAGTACAATTCGGAATCCCTATCGTTGCAGATTTGAAAGGTGTGGGCCAGAATCTTCAGGAACACCCCACGATTTGCGTTTCGGCCTATTTGAAGCCGGCCGATCGCTTGTCACCCGGCGTGAGCGAATATATTCAGATGCACGCCCGCTACTCGTCGGGTTACGAAGGCTGCCCGTCGACCGATATGGCAATATCGACTGTTGCCAAATCATCCTGGCACCCGCTGGGGAGGCGCCTCGGCACTCTCGCCGTGTGGGTCAATCGCAGCTACTCGACGGGAACTGTGGCGCTCAAGGGTAGTTCGCATAAAATAGAGCCGGAGGTCGATTTCAACTGGTTGAGCGACAAGCGGGACGCCGAGCGCCTCAAGCAGGGCTTTCGCTTCATAGTCCGCCTGCTGCAGCAAGATTCGCTGTCCTCTGTGGCGCTGGACCCGTTTCCGTCAGCGTTGAATGCGCGAGCGAAGCTGGTGAGCAAGGTCACAAGCACAAACTATGCACTCACGTCATTTCTGGCGCTGCTCATGGACGCGTCGCCGCGGCTGCGCCGTGGGCTGATTAGGCGCGTCATAACGGATGGGGATAGCATTTCCGATCTCGTCAACGACGAGAAACATCTGGATCGGTATATTCGCCAGAACGTCATCCCAAGTTGGCATCCGACGTCGACCTGCAGGATGGGGGCAGCCGCGGATCCTGGCGCTGTGACCGATCCGTCGGGACGCGTTCATGGTATTTTGGGTTTGAGGATCGCCGACGCTTCCGTCATGCCATTTTGCCCTCGGGCGAACACAAACATTCCGACGATTATGGTGGCTGAGAAATTGGCCGACACAACCTTGAGAGACGGCAGACGGAGCTAAATCGCTGCCTGCTTTGCTGCTCGGCTAGTCGTCTCGTCGAGACGGCGGATAACGTCGACAAGCGCTTCCTCAGCTCATGTGCTCCTTGGTGCCGCCAGGCAGAACGCCGAACCCGATGTAGATGGCTTTTTTGCGAACGAAGTCTTCGTCCCTGAGCTTGACCGCTCGACCCGGATAGCGTCGAAAAAGACTATGGGATAGGAAAATTTCGAGCGGTCGGTTTCTGCCATTCGGCCATCGTCCGGGACGGCGTGTGTGATGGACGAGCTCAGGTAGCTGGCGATACCTCGCGTCATAGAGCTCTTCGAGATGGCCGATCCTGCCATGAAACCCGGAGGTCGGCGCTGGTCTGGATTGAGCCTGGAAGTCATAAAGCAATTCAGAATTGTAAATCGCTCTTAGTATCTTGGCCGTGATAATGTTAAACTAACCGCGACGGATGTAACAATATATACAACTATATTAACATACAAATCGTTGTTATCTTCACCAGGAAGCGCTAGAGATCAATTGCTAAGACGGAATCACCGCCCAGCCATCGGCTTAGCCTTAGAATGGGACATCATGTCGACTTTCGTTATTATTGGAAGAGACGGCGCGTTGCCCACATCCAAGGAACTGTCGACTTTGAGAGCCGCGGCAAACACTAATCAACTTAAGCGCCCAAAAAGGGGATTGACTATGACCACGCTGCCGAAAATTTCACTTTCGAAATTGAGAGACGATGCAACGCGACGTGACGAGCGCCAGCGCCTGCAAATGGCATGCCAGGAATACGGGTTCTTCTACCTTGTCGAGCACGGCATCCCCGGGGAACAGATCGCGCAAGCCATTGAGGCTTCCCGGCGATTCTTCGCATTGCCACAGTCGGTTAAGGAACGCTACGGGCACGCCTTTCAGGACGTGTACCCCACTGCCGCCCGTGGATACAGTCCTTTACACGGCGAAATGCTACATCCTGAGGCCGGCTTCGATCCAAAGGAGGTATTCGACCTCGGAATTGAGAACGAAGGCGACCGGCGTCCGTTCTCCGGCCGCACGCGCCTTCCGGATGAAGCCTTGGCTCCTGGCTTCGCAAGAAACCTGCTTGCTTTGCAGGCTACCGTGCTCGCCGGGATTGTCCCCCAGATCGGGGATGCGCTGGCGGACCTGATAGGTATGGAAGAGGCATGGTTCCAACGCCATTTCAGCACGCCGACGCTTGGGCAACGCGTGATACGGTATCCAGCTCGCGGCGGCACTTGCGCAAAGCACACGGATCATGGCTTCTTCACGCTGCTGCTGCAAGAGGAACTCCCCCTGCGTTCCTTGCAGGTGTGGTTCCGCGGTCGATGGATGCCGGTGCCGAGCCTGCCCGATAGTCTCGTAGTCAATCTGGGCGACCTCCTTCAGGTCTTGAGCGACGGCCGCTTCAAGAGTACGCCCCACCAGGTCGTGCATAGTGGTCCGACTGATCGAATTTCGCTGCCCTTCTTTATTTATCCCGAGATCGACGCTCGCCTGACTTCGCGACAAGGGCAGCAAGTTAGTGTTGTAGAAATGATGCTGCGCAACGTTGAGTCAATATGGGTGACTGGGAATGGCGCCGGACGCGCGCGCGAACTGCAATGATTGTCTGCTTTTCTAAAGCATGCGCAATTATGGCGCCGACGCGGTGCAGATCTCCGTGGTAAGCTGGAAGAACTCTCGCATCCGCTAGATTGTCCCGCCGTCGCGCGTGTAGCGCGGCGGTCGGAAGCCCGCTTCGGGATGAATGCACCTATGGTGTCAGATTGTTTGCATCGTGTGGTCGCAGGGAAAGATCGCACTAGATCTGCACCGCTGTCGCAAACGTGCTGCGGGAAAACCTGAGGGAACTTGATCCCATGATAACGCTCGCCCAACTCGCGCTTGACGTATCGCGAACCGAGCTCCCGGGAACCAGTTCCAGCGCGACCACGACGCCGTCACAGGCGGAAAGATCTTATAACACCCGGCGGTCGCGTGCTGCACGTCTTGCGGGCCGGTGGCAGTTATCGCAAGCCGTCAACCTTTCAGGCCGAACACCTCGCGCCCTGGAGCCCATTCTCAGCCGGAGCCCGCCCCTCATGGAGATTCGTCTCGCAGGCACTGCCGACCGCGATGCATGGCGGTCCCTTTGGTACGCATATTGCGCCGACCAAGGTCTCAATTCATCAGAACAGGCGACAGATAGGATCTGGCGGCGCATCGAGCGCCCAGACGAACCGATTAACGCGCTGATCGCGGTCTCAGCAACTGGCGTTACCATAGGTTTTGCTACCTTTGTCATTCACCCGTATACTCTTAGCGATCGTCCGGTCTGTTTTCTCGCAGATCTCTATGTCGACGAGTCTTCGCGGCGCCAGGGGATTGGCCAAGCCATGCTCACGAATCTGGCCTCCTACGGTCGCGACCAAGGCTGGCTGAGAATCTATTGGAATACGGACAGATCAAATTATCATGCGCGGGCGCTCTATGACAAGATCGGTAAATTGAGTCCATACCTTACCTACTACTATGACCTGTAGACTTGCTCTGAGGTCGTAACGAAAGCGCATTGACCTGCCCCAGTCTTTTAAACAGTGGCGAGTAGACTAGAGGTGCAGCCATTTATGTTGCGCACATGGGCTTGCAGCGGAATGTATTTTCGGCGCGATGATCCATTGATCAGGCAAGGACCGTGTTCGAGGTAAACTCCGTGCGGTGGTCTGCGACGATCATGCCGGGCTTGCCGCGCTGGGCGATCAGGTCGTCAGTTCGCGAGCAACGCGGCGACCAGAGATCTGTGTCCGGAATCGCGTAAGGCATTCGCGCGTCACGTCGTCGACGAGTTGATCGGCCGCAGGAGAACTGGTCGTACAGCGACCAGCGTGCGTTCGGCTTCGCCTCGACACGGATCGGCCCCGCATGCCGACCGCCGCTCGCCGTCCGCACTTCAACAAGGTAGGCGACATCTCGTCGACCGGCAAGATCTATTCCGGACGTCCGCGCTGTCGTTATGACAAGCCATATTCTAATTTAGATCTCAAAAATCTTCCGGGGAGCAGTGGTCAGTACCTCGACGCCGGAGTCTGTGACACGGAACGTTTCGCTGATGACGTATCCAAAATCCTCCTCGATCCAATTACCTAACATCAGGTGAAAGGTCATGTTTGGTAGCAACTCTGTCATATCGCCATCCTTAAGGCTTGCGGTCGGCTCCAACCAACCAATGCCGTGTGCATAGCCGCAACGCGTCTCCTTTTTGAGGCCCCGCTTCTCGATGCTGCGATTGAAGGCGTTGGCAACATCGCTGCAAGTCGCTCCTGGCCGTATCGCATCAAGAGCGACCTCAAGGCCGGCGACTTGGATCTCATGCACGCGACGTAGACGATCGGAGGGTGAGCCGATCGTGTAAGTGCGCATAAGCCCAGCACAGTAACCATATCGCGCACCGCCGATTTCGAGATTCACCTGCGATCCATAGCGAAAAACGTCCTCGCTCCACGGAATGTGGCACGTTCCCGTTCGCGGTGATGAACACAAACTTATTCCCTCGATCCCGCTTCCTGGCTTACCGTTTGCGCCGCGCACCAACGTTGCCACAATTTCCGCGCACGCGTCTGCTTCACGCACCCCGGGGCGTATTACCTCAGCAGCGCGTCGAATCGCGGCGTCTGAGATTGCCGCCGCCTCCCGCATTACAGCTATCTCGAGATCTGACTTGATGAGCCTTTTCCAAGTGACCGCCTTAGTAGCATCGACGATCGTGGCACCAGGCAGGCGCATCCTAAACTTTTTCGCCGATTGCGATGGAAGGCAGCATAGCTCGATTCCTATGCCTCGACTCGCGAGGCCGACGTCCTCCAAGTAATCGACTACCGCGTCATAGCCATCCTTGTCAGGATTTCCAATATACGCTTCGGGGTATGCGACGATTTTGTCGCGCTCCATAAAACATTGATGAATGGCTGCCGGCGCATCACAGCGGCGCAGAATGAACGTCGGTTCCTCTTCTCGTATCGAAACCACAACGGCCTGAGGAACATAGGCTGATAGCGCGGTGTACCCCGTGAGATAGGTAATGTTATGTTGGTCGGAAACGACGAGCGCGTCGATATCGCACCGACCCATTTCGAACTTCACCGAGCCGAGCCGGCGAAGGTATTCACTTCTAGGGAATGCCTGGGGTCCCTTGGATATATTCATAAGTTTGAACTCCAGCTATGCTTTTGACAACAAGGCGAGCTATTGCGGGTAAGAGTTCTTATGCTGGCGACGGATCACCTCTCAGTTGGGGGGGAGTCGTGGGGCTGCAGATCGCTCCTGTTCGCCCGACGGCGGTGTGATAGACCAAGCGATTAAGTCGACAGCTCGTTGGAGTATCGCTTCGGTCTGAGCAAGGCTGGGTGAAACGGCGACGACATGTCCTATCCAGTCTCGAAAATCGCCTTTCCTGAAGATCGGCGCGTTGGGTTCAACATACAATTTGATTTCAGCGACACCTGGTACCGCGATCGCCTGACTGCCGCCATCGATCCAATCGAGGGTGCCGTCGCAATCAGCAACTAGGAACCGCGCGGCTGCGGTCTGCAAATGCCTTCTGCGCAAATCCCATTCCTCGCCGACGACAAGCTTGATGTGCTCGGTGACCAGATCGACACCGCTCGCCAGTTGGACCAGTTCAGGCTCAAGCGCACCAGCAAGACGCGGATTCACTTCGATTACAACCGGGCCATGATTAGTCAACCGGAGCTCGATGTTCGTTGGCCCCCAATTAAGGCCAAGAGCTTGCAAGCACCTCAGCGAAACATCAACGATACGGTCATGATCGTCTTCCGCAAGCGGGGCCGGGAAGGTCGTTTCACGGAAGACGAAATGCGGTGGGGGGCCGAAATCAACGGCGACAATCCCAATAACCTCATTGCCCATTATCTCCACGCTATAAAAAGGGCCGCGCGCGAATTCCTCAACCAATATCCTCGGCGAAGACGGCCAGATGTGCTTCCCACCCAACAGATAGGTCGTGTGGTCAGCTAACTCATCGGCGTTGCGGCACAATCGGACACCGATGCTACCGCTGCCGATTGCCGGCTTAACAATTACGGGAAAGCCGATCTCCGCGACAGCGCTTTCTACTTCTGCCACATTCAGCGCCATGCGATAAGCGGGTATCGGAACTCCGGCTTCCGCAAGTAGCTGGCGCTGAGAGAATTTGTCACAGCATCGTTCAATCAATTCGGGGTTGGGTCCCGGTAAGTCGAAATGCCGACATAGTTTGCCAACGGTTGCATAGACCGACTCGTCGATGCCCGAGAAGCCCGTGATACCAGCGATGTCATTGGTCTCACGCAGCCTGGAACATTCGCGAATCAAGGTATCAAGATTGGTTGTATCGACACGGATTGCCTCGCTTCTTTCCGCCGCAAGATACTCGTACTGTGTTGGATCAACTGATAGTGTAATTGGATGAAAGCCAAGACGCCGGGCCGCGTGGATGTATCGTATTCCATTACCTCTTGCATGGCCTTCAACCAGGATGAGAGCTTTCCTTGACATTGGCTGTTCTCCACTCTGCGTTTTTGTCGATAGGTCGTTTTGCCATCGTGGACCTCAGACTTAAAGACAACGATCCAAGGCCAAACATTCCGTGAAATTGGTCGCCTCTACCCGCAGCCGCTGGCTGAAGCTGAAGTTGCCTTTGGCGCAGCAAAATCGTCTTCCCAGATCTGGGCAGAACCGATTGGGCTTGATGGCAACTGACCGAATAGTGGCCGAGTGGGATAATGCACTGTATCGCGTACCAGAGTACTGGGGACGAGTACGCCCTTGACCGGGACCCGGCGCCACGAGCTGTCACCGAAAGGCCCTACTAGGGAGTGAGTTTTAGCGCGTTATCGCCGGGAGAGCCCTCGCGAATCGAGAACGTTATCCTTCCATCGTCGTCTATTGCACCCTCGTAGAACATGTGGTCGCAGATAGAATTATCCCGGTGGAAAGTCAGCACTCGCGGCTTGATCTCCACCATCTGATGCTCCTCGATGTATGCGGAGGAGCAAACGATTATTTCGTCCCCGACCTGACAGGTGCGAGCAGCGGCTCCGTTCAGCACGCAGCAACGAGAACCCCGCTCTCCATAAATCACGTAAGTGCTGATTCGAGCGCCCGATGATTTATTCCAGATTTCAACGAATTCCATTGGAAGGATGCCGGCTTCGTCGCAGTGATCTGGATCCAAAGTTATTGAGCCCCGGTAGTTCAAATTCGCGTCGGTCACAGTTATTCCATGAAGCTTGGCGGCAACAAATTTTCTCATCTACATTTCCTCTCGGCGGTGGGACACTGCGTCGACAAGCGATTGCTGTGTCTTGGTTTCAGGATGGATGGATGGACGTTCTGCGATTTGTCGTATTGTGGTTCTTAGGACAAAATTGATTACTCTGGCGTGGCCAGCACGAGACAGTCAGGCGAAGGCTGGTTGTGGTGGGCGGAGGCATTGCCGGCCGGCTGTCCCCCATTGGTAATGCCATCCGATACAGTTCCGACATGTTCCGTTCCTTTAATTAGTTGTGATTTCAGGTGACTGTGCCAATCGGCCCGTTCAACTGGATCGCACACAAAGTTGCAAACCTCGTGCCAAACTGGCTAATCAGGCCGGAAACAGAAATGCGTGATCTCTTTCAGCTATTTAGGTGAGCAGACCACGGATCGGATCAAGAAGGCACGTCGCGGACGCGACAAAATGTTGAGTGTAGGACGGGTTGAGGTGGCGCCCTTCTGCTGGTGGTCGTGCGGCCGATCTGGGCATCGTTGACTTCTGGCGGCGGGGATGTCGAGGACGCTCGGGTATTGGCTGTTCGGATCTTAGACGCGTGCAGCCTCATGCCTCGAATGCGGCCGTTTTACTTGTCCCAGTCGAGGCCTGCCTAAATGTTTGATCTCAGGTTTTGATGGGGCATCCTTATCTTCCGAATCAAAGGATGCACTATGGGCCAGGTTCTTCATGGGAGCGCCACGACGACAGAGGCGGTCCGTCGGGCGCCCGCTGATCAAGGGTTTGTTTTCAGCGATGGGATGGTCGCGGGGCTTACGCTCCTAAGGACGACCTTAAGAGCCCAGCCTCGCTACCGTGCCATGATCGCGCAAGGCGGCCCTCGCCGGAGGCGTACCCGAGGATCGCCCCTGACCAACAAGGAAAAGCCGGATCGACGCGGTCATGTATCCTCTAAGAGTTGTCATGACGCTTACCTCCTTCAGGTTGTGTGCGTCAAGTTCTGCAAAATGGGGCGGCCACGATGCTGGTCATGCGGCTTGGCGTAGAGCGAGCTTCTTGTGCTCGCGCAGATCGTCCATGTTGATGTAGCGGTTGGCCTCCATCCAGTTCTCGTTGGTCTCGCAGCCAGCGCCCTGACGAGGCGCAGGCAGCTTTCATTGGGGAAGATGCGCATGACATTGGTGCGCCGGCGGATTTCCTCATTGTGCCGTTCAAGCATGTTGGTGCTCTTGAGATGCTTGTGATGCTGGCGCGGCAGGCAAAAGAAGGTCAGCGTGCGCTCGATGGTCTCCTCCACCCAACTCGTCAGTCGCGGATAGCGGCCCGACCATTTGGACAGCCATGCGGCGAGATCGGCCTTGGCCTCGGCGAGATCGCGCCGGTCATTAGAGCCAGCGCAAGTCCTGCAGGCAGTCGGCGCCGTGCTTTCTCGGCAGGTGATCGAGCGCGTTCCTGAGGAAGTGGACGTAGCAGCGCTGCCAGGCGGCTTCGGGGATCACCTCGCCGATCGCCGCGACCAGGCCGGCATGATTGGCGGAGACAACCAGCTCGACGCCCTTGGGGCTGCGCGCCTTCAGCGCGACGAGGAAATCCCTCCAGGCCGAGCGGCTTTCGCGATTGGCCATCTCGACGGCCAGGATCTGGCGCCGGCCGTCCCAGTCGATGCCGACAGCGATCAGCACCGCCTGGCTCATGACGACGCCGGCCTCACGCACCTTCTCTTAGCGCGCATCGAGGATGAGGTAAGGAAACGGCTCTTGAAGGGGGCGCCTGGCAAAGGCAGCGAGGCTCTCGTCCAGCCGCTTGTTGATGGCCGAGATCGACGAGGCCGAGAACGCATGGCCGCACAGCTCTTCCGTGATCGCCTTGACCTTGCGGGTCGACACGCCCTGCACATACATCTCCGCAAGCGTCGCCACCAAGGCCCGCTCCGAACGCTGGTAACGCTCGAGAAGCTCGGTCGAGAAGCGGCCGGCCCGGTCCTGCGGAACCCGCAGCTCAAGCTTGCCGACCCGCGTGACAAGGGTGCGGCCGTAATAACCCGAGCGGTAGCCGAGCCGCTCAGGTGTGCGCTCGCTCTTCGAAGCCCCCAGCGCCTCGTCCATCTCGGCCTCGAGTACCTCCTGCATCACCGCACGGATCACTTCGTGAAGTCCGTCCGGGTCCGAAAGCAGAATGTCTTTGATGGCAGCGCTGCCGGTCTTACTTTCAATCTTGGTCATGGTGGCGTTCCTTCGCGGGAATCGGTGACGTGAACAATCACCAGCCTGCCATGACCGCCCTCTCTCAGCGAATTTGCAGAACTGTCAGCACACACCCTCCTTCATCACAAACCCAACCGAACAACTGGGCAGGTGTTCCAAAAAACGCCGAGTTCCAATAAGGACTCAGGTCCTGGTCCGCTATTGTCACCCCTTCCAAGTCGATGTGTTCGTCACAAATCTTGCGCAATTGAGAAAGGTCGCCCGGGCGTACAACTCTGATTTCCACAGTATTCTCCTGCTTCTCGTTCCGGCACACGTCAGGGGATTTGCTTGCGCAGTTGCCTGATGTGGCAGGTGAGCCAGCCCGCATATTGGCCGTCGTATTGTGGGCCGCGACGCTCACATGTGCGCACCCGATGAAGTGTAGATGTGTTTGTTTCAGGCAATGAGGCGCGTCTTGTGAGCACCGCCACGGTGGACCTGAAATCGCCTCACAGACGCTTGCCCACTGAACACGTCCCCGCCATGACCGGGGACGTGTTAAGGCACATTGCCTTCAGCCTCTGCAGAGGTCAGCGGTCTTGCTGCCGTCCGCAGGTTGTCTTTGCCGTAGCCGTATTTGCCGAATACTGCCATCATTTCGCCAGAGCCAACATAGTCCTGCATACGGCATTGAACGCGTCGACCGCAGCCTGCTCGTTGAGCTCGAAGGCGATAGCAGGATAGTTGGCTGGCGCGATGAACGAATCGGCCAGCTCAAGGCTGTGGTCCTTCTTAACAAGTCCAGTCGCTGTAAAGTAGTCGAGGGCACCGGCGGCGGCGCGACAGCCTGTCCGCCGGCGGTCCGGCGACCTGCATGATTTTGTCGTCGGCGATGCCTGACTTTTTCGCGTCCTGGACCGCGGTGTAGCCTGTATCACTGACGAAGGTGAGTCCCTTGTCACGCACATCCTCATAAGAATGCAGCCCTTCCGGGTTGCCCTTAGGCACCAGCAGTGCGCCTCTCTCCGTAGCGATCGGTTCGCTGAACAGCACGTTGCGGCAGCGCTCCGGCTTGATCCACATGCCGGCCGTGATGAAGTCGAAGCGGCTAGCCTGCAGGCCGGGGACAAGTGAGCCCCATTCGGTTACGACCGGCTCGATTCTATTCTCGTGTTTTTGCGCGACGCACGCAAATGCCAGACAATCCGATCCCCAAATTAATTCCCAGCACCGCAGGTTATTTGGTGTCCGCTTTTTCAACGAGACGCTCCATGAGCGTGCTGTAGGCGACAAAACCGGTGTGAGACCAGAAGGTCTTGCGGCCAGGATTGGTCTCCAGCACGTCGAGGAAAATCCTTGATTTGTTGTGGAAACGAGACCGAATAAGCAGCTCAAGGGTCCTGCAGCCAATCTCCGAACGTCGGTGTTGGCAGCTGACGTAGAATTGCCTCAAAAAGACGCGTTGCCCACTCGGCTCCGCATTGTCTGGCTCCAAACGATGAGTGGCGAGGCCCACAATCTCGCCGTTCTGGCTGAAGAGGTCGACCATCCAAATTTCGCGATTCACCAACTGAATAAACCGCTCCTTGAGTTCTGAAACCGTCATCGGGGTTTCGATGCTTCTCGGCCTCGATCAACTCGCGGTTCAACATTGCCAACTTGTCGAAATCTTCGGCGGCAGCTCTGCGAATCTCAATTGTCTCTGAAGCACTGTGATCCTCTCCTGACCCATGCGACCCACGCAGCGGGCTAGGCAATGCGCTCCTACATGTCCGTGGTGGGTAAAGCCCGTCCGCAGCCAAAAATCCTATGATTAGAGTTGTTCTCGATGACCTCCGATACGGATTCTCTCGCCGGGCTTATTTCGATTTGGTCGAGGTCATTGAATCCTGCATCGCCCGACAGCCGCGCCGTCGGTAGGGATCAGCAAGCGTTCAATTTCCAGATGGTGGCTGCGAGAGGCGGATACCAACGTTTCTCGTCTGAACGTAGCCGTCCAGCGCTTCCTGACCCTTCTCCCTGCCGTAGCCGGACTGGTTTATCCCACCGAACGGTGTTTCCACCCCGCCCACATACCACCCATTCACGTACACTTGACCGGCCCAAAGGCGGTCGGCGGTCCAGAGGGCCCGGTCAATATCCCGCGTGAACACGCCCGCTGCCAGACCGTGAACGGTGTCGTTCGCGAGATTGACGGCCATTCCCGGATTATCGAACGTGGTAACGGCAAGAACAGGACCGAATACTTCTTGCTGGAAGAGATTGCTGTCTCGCGCGACATCGGCAAACACCGTGGCCGCCATAAAGTAACCGCTCCGCTCCGAAAGCGCAGTCCCGCCGGTTACGAGTCGCGCGCCCTGCGAGAGGGCCGTCTGGCAGGCCCGCTCAACTCCTTGTCGTTGGTTTCGGGAGATCAACGGGGTGATGTCGCAGTTTTCGCGTCCTGGACCGACCGACAGTCCTTCGACGCAGACCCTCACTCTTTCCACCAGTTTGTCTGCAATAGAACGTTCCACAATAAGACGTGTAAGGTTGTTGCAATTCTGGCCTGCATTCAGAAAGGTCCCGACGCGTACCGCTTCCACAACGCAGTCGAGGTCGGCATCGGAATACACAACTGCAGCCGACTTTCCGCCCAGTTCCATTATGCAGGGCACGATCCGATCCGCTGCCGTCTTGAGCACCGTCCGCCCAGTAGTAATCGAGCCCGTGAAGACGATGTGGCGAACGTCGGGATGTTCGATCAGCGCCTGGCCTGCCGTTTGGCCGTATCCAGTGAGCACGTTGACCGCTCCGGCAGGCAGCCCCGCTGTCTCACAGGCACGCGCAAGTTCAACTCCGGAAAGGGGAGCTAGTTCCGGCGACTTCACCACGACTGAGTTGCCGGTTGCGATGGCGCAGGCCAGCGAGCGGGCCGTCAGTTCAAGTGGACCATTCCACGGAACGATCTGGGCGGACACGCCGAAGGGACTTCTGACTGTGTAGTTGACCAGGTTGGCCCCGCGCGGGATCGAGCGCCCTTCAAGTTTGTCGGCCAAGCCACCATAGTATCGCAGGTATCTGATGGCGGTCTGAACCTCGCCATCGGCAAGTTCCAATGCCTTCCCCGTCTCCGCGCAGTTAATGGCTGCGATCTCGTCGAAACGCGCTTCAAGGGCGTCGGCAACGCGAAACAACATGCGACCGCGATCATACGGATGCATGTCTATCAGCACGCGGTCGCGAAAAACGCGGTGAGCAGCAGTAACGGCAAGCTCGATGTCTTGGGGTCCTGCTTCAGCTACGACAGCAATCGTTTCGGCGCTCGCCGGGTCATCGACCTCGATGCGTGTGCCGGACACAGAATCCCGCCACTCGCCATCGATATAATTTTTGACTACGTCGTTGCTGGCCATCCAGTCCTCTTTCTTATCGCTCGATTTTCTTCGAATTGGCGCAGCGACAGTGGTCGGCGCCGCAGGAAGAACGGCAACCGTGGTATCGGTCCGGCAGTGAAAGCCCTAGTCTGCCGTTCAGCCGCTCCGAGTTCGCCCACTGCCACATGCCACGGAACGGCCTTCCCGTTCCGTGACTGCGAGCGGCCCGATTTTGGACCTGCTAGTGGCCCGGTGCTTTGTCGGCTAGCGAGCCGCGCCTCCACCGTCGAGGGTAGTCGCTACTGCGCCAATGCTGTCGCGAATGATGGACAGACCACGCCGAAGGTCAGCCTCGGCGATGGTGAGGGCAGTCATGAACTTAAGCACCTCACCGTATGAGCCGGCGATCTCGATCACCAAGCCCCGACGAAAAGCCTCCTGGGAGACCAGACCTGGCAAGGAGTGGTGCTTCGGTGAAACGAGTCCGTACATCAGACCGCGGCCTCGCACGCTCAGGCCGAGGGTGGGGAATTCCTCGGTAATCGCGTTGAGTTCTTGGACCAAGATCGCAGACTTGCGAGCGATCTCATCCTCGAACTTGGAGTCGGACCAGTAAGCTTCGAGGGCCGCACGAGCAGTGACGAAAGCATAGTTGTTGCCTCTGAAGGTCCCGGTGTGTGCGCCCGGGGCCCAGACATCAAGTTCAGGCTTGATGAGAATAAGGGCCATTGGGGTTCCGATCGCCGACAAAGATTTGGACAGGGTAACGATGTCCGGCACAATTGCAGCCGCTTCGAAACTGAAGAAACTGCCCGCGCGACCGACCCCGGCCTGGATGTCATCGAGGATCATCAAGATTCCGTGCCGCGACGTTAGCTCGCGCAGCCGTTGCAGCCAAGTAACGCTCGCAGCATTGATGCCGCCTTCACCTTGGATCCCTTCCAGGATCACCGCGGCAGGTTTGTCGAGGCCACTGTTGGGGTCATTGAGAAGCTTTTCGAAGTAATCGATTGTGTCAACTGACGCCCCCAGGTAGCCTTCGTATGGCAACGATGTCACATGGGCGAGGGGAAACCCGGCAGCGGCCCGGTGCTCCTTGTTTCCCATCGCTGCCAATGCTCCAGCGCTTTCCCCATGGAACGAGTTGGTAAACGAGACGATGTTCGATCTCCCGGTCACCTGGCGAGCCAGTTTTAGACTCGCTTCGACCGCGTTCGTACCTGTGGGGCCGGGAAACTGTAATTTGTATGTCAGACCACGAGGCTTGAGAATGTATCGCTCGAAAGCTTCGATGAAGGCTTTCTTGGCCGTCGTGGCAAGGTCCAGCCCATGCACAATTCCGTCGCGCTCGATATAATCCAGCAGCGCCTTCTTGATGACGGGGTTGTTGTGCCCATAATTCAAAACGCCTGCACCGGCGAAAAAGTCGAGATATTCCCGACCGTCTGCAGCGATGAGAGTGGTCCCGACTCCGCGATCGAATAGGGCGGGGAAGGCGCGGACGTAGCTGCGCACCTCAGACTCCAGGCGATTGAAAACCGCGAGACCTGCATCCATTTCAGGTGCGAATTGCTTGCTCATAGGCGAACTCCTCAATCTGAAGCCTGCAAAGCCAGGCCTCTTCTGCTTTATGAAGTGGCGTGTAGGTGCCGTTGTGAGACAATAGCGCGCTACATTGGGCGCCTTGCGCAAATTCTGAGCGGCGGGATGCAGTAATTATGCGAAATTGCCGGCAGGTTGCATAAGGCCGGCGGTTTGTGTGGCTGCGGTGACGATTTTTCCCAACCACCTCAAGACGGCTGCATTTGATGCAGCAACCGGGGCAGGCGAACCTAGCGCTCGATTCCCTATACACAGATGAGACTCTTGGCAGCGTGAGCCAACGAATGGAAGCCGAAGCGCGGAAATAGAGGTCCCCCCTATCATCATCGTCCAGTCGGCTTAGCGTTTAAGTTCCGAGACGTTTCCTCGGCCGAACTGGGCGCAAGGCCTCGGCTTTTGACCGTCGGCTGCCATTGTCAGTTGGGCGATGGTGGACAGCACTCTTCGGCCAATGGCTATAACTGACGTCGAGGACGATAGCCGACTTTGGTCCCATGCCTGGCCTGATCGTTTGGGCTTCCGTCTGCGCGGGGTTGAGGCTACAGTCGAGTGCATATCGCAGTTTTTCTGCGCAAATTGCAGCTATTCCGGAGAATGACCATGGAATTGGATCGGATAGATCTGAAAATCTTAAGCGCTGTTCAGCGCAACAATCGCCAAACAACGGAA
Organism: Mesorhizobium sp. WSM4976; assembly: GCF_029625685.1. Classification (NCBI taxonomy): domain Bacteria; kingdom Pseudomonadati; phylum Pseudomonadota; class Alphaproteobacteria; order Hyphomicrobiales; family Phyllobacteriaceae; genus Mesorhizobium; species Mesorhizobium sp. WSM4976. Next base: position 90,945 of record NZ_JARTVT010000026.1, on the reverse strand, counting down.
GAATTGGGCCAACTGGCCGGTATATCGCCCACGGCCTGTCAGCGGCGATTGAAGCAGTTGCGACAAATTGGCGTAATTGAGGCTGATGTTGCAATCGTGTCGCCTGAGGCGGTGGGCAGGTCCCTGATGATGCTGGTCTTGGTCGACATTGAGCGCTATCGTTCCGACGTCATCGATCGCTTCAAGCAGTCTCTACAGAAGGCGCCTGAAGTAATGAGCGCGTATGCGGTCACCGGTAACGCCGATTTCGTTCTCCTTCTCTCCGTGCGTGACTTGGCAGAGTACGACGCATTCTCGAGGCGTTTCTTCTTTGATAGCCCGGCTGTTAGAAATTACAGCACGATGATTGTGATGGATCGCACGAAGGTAACCTTGGCGGTGCCAATCGATGTATAGAACGCGCAATCTTACGCGCATTCAACAACTGGTTGATCCGATTCACCGATGACTGGCGCAAGGGTCAGCCGCCTTGCCCGCCGGCCATGATTGGGACGGGAGTTTTCGTACCGCTAAAGCGGCGATGGAGCGCAAGGCGAAGCATCATTCTGCTCCTTACAACGGCCTCGTCAGCGCGATGCTGCAAAAGCACTTCTGGACCTACCGGGCTGCATTCTGATGTATCTCGCGATAGGTTTGTCCCCTTCAGTCGCGATGCGCTTTGTCCACTTAAGTCACGACGCTCCGGCATCGCCTTCAGCCCTGATGGACTGCTGGCAAGGTCATGTTTAAACGTTCCGCCCCGTTGGGAGGCCGCCATAATGCGAATCTCTTAAGAATGCGCTGATTTCCTGCGTCCTGCAAGATAATTGCGCGTTTTTGCTTGCTCGCCGTCTGCTAGATTTTTGCCCGACTCAGACATTTGCGAGTTTGCGTGGTTTTCGATTATATCGTCGTGGGTGGTGGCTCCTCTGGATGCGTGATGGCGAGCAGGCTCTCCGCCTATGGCGCTCGCGTGCTGCTCATTGAAGCTGGCCCTGATACGCCGCCGAATGCCATTCCTGACGACATCCAGGATGGCGACCCAACGCGTGCTTACCTTAATCCCGGTTATCGATGGCAGTCACTCCACGCGACAACGGTGCGAGGTGGCCGCAAGCCTGTCCATTACGAACAGGCGCGCGTCATGGGTGGCGGCTCCAGCATCAATGCCCAAGTCGCCAACCGCGGCGGGCCCGGAGATTACGATGAGTGGGCCTCAAGCGGTGCAACGGGCTGGGGTTGGGAAGACGTGCTGCCCTACTTCCGTCGTCTAGAATGCGATTTGGATTTCGGCGGGGAATTTCATGGCACGAACGGCCCCTTGCCAATCAAACGTGTGCGCCAATCAGACTGGTCGGGCTTCATCCGGGCAATCTCCGATGCTTACGATGCTTTGGGGCTTCATTTCAGGCCAGACTTCAATGGTGCATTCGGTGATGGCTATTCAGTTGTCCCATTGACCAACCGCAATGGTCATCGGGTCTCCTCCGCGATGGCGTACTTACCCGAAACCGTCCGCTCTCGCCGCAATCTAACGATTTTATCCGAAACGACAGTTGCGCGGCTGACCTTTTTGGGAACAACGGTAACGGGGGTCGAGACGGAGAACAAATCGGGCGTGCAATCGTATAGCGCTTCTTGCGTTATCCTGTGCGCAGGAGCACTCCATTCACCCGCCATATTGATGCGCTCCGGGATCGGCCCCGCGAAGGAATTAGTACAATTCGGAATCCCTATCGTTGCAGATTTGAAAGGTGTGGGCCAGAATCTTCAGGAACACCCCACGATTTGCGTTTCGGCCTATTTGAAGCCGGCCGATCGCTTGTCACCCGGCGTGAGCGAATATATTCAGATGCACGCCCGCTACTCGTCGGGTTACGAAGGCTGCCCGTCGACCGATATGGCAATATCGACTGTTGCCAAATCATCCTGGCACCCGCTGGGGAGGCGCCTCGGCACTCTCGCCGTGTGGGTCAATCGCAGCTACTCGACGGGAACTGTGGCGCTCAAGGGTAGTTCGCATAAAATAGAGCCGGAGGTCGATTTCAACTGGTTGAGCGACAAGCGGGACGCCGAGCGCCTCAAGCAGGGCTTTCGCTTCATAGTCCGCCTGCTGCAGCAAGATTCGCTGTCCTCTGTGGCGCTGGACCCGTTTCCGTCAGCGTTGAATGCGCGAGCGAAGCTGGTGAGCAAGGTCACAAGCACAAACTATGCACTCACGTCATTTCTGGCGCTGCTCATGGACGCGTCGCCGCGGCTGCGCCGTGGGCTGATTAGGCGCGTCATAACGGATGGGGATAGCATTTCCGATCTCGTCAACGACGAGAAACATCTGGATCGGTATATTCGCCAGAACGTCATCCCAAGTTGGCATCCGACGTCGACCTGCAGGATGGGGGCAGCCGCGGATCCTGGCGCTGTGACCGATCCGTCGGGACGCGTTCATGGTATTTTGGGTTTGAGGATCGCCGACGCTTCCGTCATGCCATTTTGCCCTCGGGCGAACACAAACATTCCGACGATTATGGTGGCTGAGAAATTGGCCGACACAACCTTGAGAGACGGCAGACGGAGCTAGGCCAGGCGGCATGTACATTCTGCCGGAGCGCTGCCGCAATGTGGTGTTCACCGAGCCGCTTGCTAAGTTCACCGAAGCCCTGCTCATGCCGAATGGCAATCCCAAAAGACCAGCACTCCTTTGACGATATTCGTGATAAGGGCCTAACGCTGGTCACCACCGCCGGTTCCGACACGGTCACGACCGCCAAAGACGCGGGCATTCCGGAGGATCGTGTCATGCAGGTCGCCGGCCAGGCCGAATTCTTGCAGGCAGTGAAGGTCGGCCGCGCGGCGGCGGGGTCGCTAAACTACTTCACGGTAAGGAGCTCGCTGACAAGGTCGACAGCGTTGAAATGGCAGATCCGTTCACCCCGCCGGCTGGGAAGGCCGGCTACCCAAGTCTCGCCTTCCTGCCCAATCAGCAGGCGGTCGATGCCTTCAACGAGGTATTGAATACTTATATCGGCTCCGACCAAATGATGCAGTCGGTCAAAATACGGCTACACCAAAATCAATCTGCCGGACGGCACCAAGACCGGCGACCTGTGCAAGGGTTGAAATCTTGCGGGGAATGCCACCCATGCACCTAAAAGGCTCCCGGCCGCAGTGGCTGGGCGACGACAGAGCAAAGTGACAAGACGCGAGGCTCCGGGGTGCCGATTTCCGGTATTCAGACGAGATAGTTCGGCAACGTGGCATGTGAGGCTGCTACGCTCAGGAGTGAGCAATGGCAGTCCATCTCGCATGTCGCAATGCCGACCTGATGCCCCTCCTTTTGCCGAGGAACCGATGATCACCAAGCATCGCGTATCGGTTGATGGTGTCGAGACATCGTACTGCGAGAACGGAGCTGGTAGGCCGATTGTTTTCCTGCAGGGGGCGGGCTTCCGTGCAGAGGCTAAGAGTTCCTTTGTTCGGCAGCTGAACGGGCTATCCGATCAATTTACGGTAGTAGCGATTGATCAACTCCATTTTGGGGGAACGGATTATCCTGCTGACTGCAAATACATTAACCGGCTCGGTCGTGTGAATCATGTAATTAGCTTCCTCCAACAACTGGGTTTGAAGCAGATCACGCTAGTCGGCCATTCAGAAGGATCATTCGTCGACGCGCGGGTCGCGATCGTGCGTCCCGATCTTGTTTCTAAGCTTGTCCTGCTGACCGCTAACTCCGTGTCGCCGGCGTTCGGAGATGACCGTGACGAAGCTTGGCTGGAGGCCTGCCGGCAGGCTTACGGCTGTTCCGGCCCGATGCCGAGCGAAGAGGAATACATCACCGCACGGCGGAAAAGCTGCCGCGCCCACGGGCAGGATGTGGAATGCGCCGAGCGAGAAGCCTATCGGCGGGCCGCGGCTCGGGGACAATGGGAGATCTGGCAGAGATTGCCGGAAGACGAGACAAACCTGCATCGTTATCCACTGCTGCAGCAGAAGTATATCTTCCCCTACCTTGATCAGCTTCAGGCCCAGACGTTGATCATCTGGTCCAAGAACGACCCTACCGCGACGCCGGAGCAAGGGATCAACCTGGCGAAGCTGATCAGGAATTCAGATTTCCATCTGCTCAATAATGCCGGCGATTCCGTCCAGGTTGATCCGGAGCGAAGCCGTGAACAGACTCATCCGTCAATGGCACGAATGATCAACTGTGACGGGAACAATGCTCGGGCCAGCGTCTCCGAGGCGAATCTCTCAGCGGCGTGTCGCATACGACGAACTTGTGCCCTGCCATGGCAACAAGGGCATAGCCCAGGCGGTGGCGCCCATCCAACCGGGCAGGGCAGGAGTCATGCAAGACGTGGTGTGCCTCAGTTGGCCATACCACAGCTCGCGATTGTTCACTTCCAACGAACCACGGGGATGACGGAAATGTGCGTATGCACCCAAAAATCACCGAATTTCTGCGAATAACTTGCATTTCTCGCACAAAGCACCACAGCTGCGCTGCTACGCTCACGAAGCATGCACAAGTGGCGTAGCAAAGGATCGACTGGAGGAATCTATACCTAAGTGGGGACCCTGCAGCTCACACGATGATGGGAACCGCCGGACTACAAGCTCAACAAATGATGCAATGGTCTTTTCCCGAGGCATATCGGGAGACCATCGGCGATGCGAAAACGGAGGACTAACCAGTGGTCAAGTGGAAACTCGACGAATGCTTTAAGGCTGCAATCTTGAAGAGGATTGCCGCGCTCGGCCTGGCGGCGATGACAATCTCGTCCTTTGCCGGTTCGGCCTCGGCGGAGTCGCTGCTCGATAAGATTAAGAACGGAGAAACGATCCGTCTTGGCTTCACCAATGAGCCTCCCAGTGCCTATCCTGGTGCGAACAACGAGCCGCTTGGCCTGGTCAATGTGATGACACTGGACGTTCTGAGAAAGATGGGAACGACCAAAATCGAGCCGGTCGTAACCGATTGGGGTTCCCTTGTCCCGGGCCTCCAGGCTGGTCGCTTTGACATCATCACGGGCGGCATGTGGATTAAGCCGGAGCGGTGCCGCAACGTCCTGTTCAGCGAACCGATCGCATCGAGCAATGATTCGATGATCGTGCCGAAGGGCAATCCGGAAGCGCTGCATTCCCTCCATGACGCTCAGAAGAAGGGGCTTACCCTGGCCATCATGACGGGTACCACCGCAGTCGAGCAGGCGAAGAAATTAGGTTTCCCTGACGACAAGGTTATGCAGGTCGCCGGACCGCCCGAGGTCGTACAGGCTGTAAAGGCCGGCCGCGCCGCTGCCGGCTCGCTCTATAGTCTGAACGCGACGACTCTTGCCGAGCAGGATCCCAGCATTGAGGTGGCTGACCCGTATACCCCGCCGGGACCGAATGAACATCCCGCCATAGCCTTCCCGCTCAGCGAACAGGCTGCGGTAGACGCGTTCAATGCTGTGTTGAAAGACTATATTGGCTCTGACGAAATGATGGCCGCGGTCGGCAAATATGGTTACACCAAACGCGATCTCCCGGATGGCAGCAAGACCGCTGATCTTTGCAAGGGCTGAAGCTATGCGTCTGACCGCTCCCCGGCCCTTGGCCGGTAGGCGGTCAGTGGGGAGGGCATATGAGTAAGGTCGATCTCAGCTTTATCTTTGCCGTGCTCACCAAGGGCGTCATGACTACGGTCATCGTCACTCTTGGCGCCTGCGTCGTAGCGATCGTCCTTGGGCTTTTCGTGGGCCTGACCCGAGTCTCTCCCCGTCGGCAGTTGCGCTGGTTCAGTATCGCCTACATCGAATTCTTCCGCGGGACGTCCATGCTGGTTCAGCTCTACTGGTGGTTCTTTGTATTGCCGATTTTCGGTATTTTCCTGTCGCCGTGGACTGTCGGAATTTTGGGGATCGGAATGAATGCCTCTGGCTACGCAGCCGAGTATGTCCGCGCCGCCATTCAGGCCGTTGATAGGGGCCAGTATGAGGCATCTACAGCGCTCAATTTTTCGCGGCTCACCATGATGCGGCGTATTATCCTCCCACAGGCAATGCGCGCCATGCTGCCGACCTGGGGTAACATGCTCATCGATGTGCTTAAGGGTAGCTCGCTCGTCTTCTTCATCACCATTCCCGAATTTACTAGCGCCGCCAAGCAGGCGGCCGACGCAACTGGCGATTATATGCTGTTCTTTGCGGTTGCACTATTCGGTTATTACATCATCGCGCGCGCCCTCATCACTCCTTTCGTGCGCTGGCTGGAACGCCGCGTCTCGCGCGGTTTCGTTCGGGAGCAGGTGGCTTGAAGATCTGGGATTGGTCTTACGTATGGGAGGCTTTCCCATATCTCTATCAGGGAGCGATCGTCACCATTGAGGCTACGCTGCTCGGGTTTGCGATCGCGCTGATATTGGGTCTTGTCTTCGCGATGATTCGCCAGTCGCCAAACCGCTACGTCTCGACCACCATGGCGGAGATCGTGGAGTTTATCCGTTCAACGCCCTTGCTGCTGCAGTTGTTCTTTGTCTATTTCGTTGGTCCGCAGATCGGAATCTTCATTCCTGCCTGGACGGCGGGAGTTGGCGTGCTGGGGATCCACTATGCAGCCTATTGTTCCGAAGTCTTCCGCGGCGGCATCGAGAATGTGGATGGCGGCCAGTGGGAGGCCTGTACGGCACTAAACCTTTCGCGAACGCGGACCTGGCGAACAATCATTCTGCCGCAGGCGATCCCGCCCATGGTGCCAGCTCTGGGCAATTACTTCATCGGCATGTTCAAGGACACGCCGGTCCTGGCGGCAATCTCGATCTTCGAGATGCTGCAGCAGGCGAAAAATTTCGGGGGCAATAACTATCGATACATAGAAGCGATCACTATGTGCGGCTTCTTCTACTACGTGTTCAGCTTGGTTGCTTCCGCTATCGTGCAGTCGGTCCGCGTCTGGCTCAACCGCCGCTACCATCTGCAATAGGGAGGCCTTATACTATGAGCGAATTTGTGCTTCGCTTCGAGGACGATCTCACGAAGCGCCCTAGGGCATCAGCCAGGCGGGACGAGCTTGACCTCGATATCAGGCGCAGCGAAAAAGTCATGAACGAACCCATAGTTCGCTTCGAGAACGTCACAAAGCGCTACGGCGCGTTGACGGTGCTGGACGAACTCAATCTCGAGATCGCACGCAACGAGAAGGTGTCCATCATTGGTCCGTCCGGCTCGGGCAAGACCACCGTTCTGCGCATGCTGATGACGCTTGAGCACATCAACGGGGGGGTGATATGGGTCGACGGTGAACCGTTGACGCATACGCAGAAGAACGGCCAAATAGTGCCGGCGAGCGAGCGTCATCTCCGTCGCGTGCGTGCCAAGATCGGTATGGTGTTCCAGCACTTTAACCTGTTCCCGCATATGACTGCTCTGCAGAACTGCATGGAGGCGCCGATCTCCGTCCTTGGGCTCTCGAAGAAGGAGGCGGAGGCCCGAGCGGCAGAGCTGCTCGACTTGGTGGGCCTCGGCGACAAGAAGAACCATTTCCCGATCCAGCTTTCCGGGGGCCAGAAGCAACGCGTGGCGATCGCTCGGGCGTTGGCCATGCGGCCCAAGGTGATGCTGTTTGACGAGGTGACATCAGCGCTTGACCCGGAACTGGTTGGAGAGGTGCTCAACGTCATCCGCAAGCTCAGCGCCGAACATGACCTCACAATGCTGATGGTCACGCACCAGATGGGCTTTGCCAAGGAGTTCTCCGATCGCGTGTGCTTCTTTTCTGGCGGTAAGATTGTCGAGCAAGGCCCGCCCAGCCAGCTTTTAGGCAATCCGCAAAACGAGCGAACGCAGCAGTTTCTCAATGCGGTGCTGGAGACGAGGTGAGTTGCGGGTTGTGCCGCTAGTTGAGTTATCCCGTGGGTGGCTTCCGGGCAGGAACTGGTCCGTTCGGAGCAGGCTGCCCTGCGACGAACCTACGCGCGGTTTTTCAGGGCCGGGTTGATGTCGAGGTTACTGCCCCAGTTCATTCAGGACTGCATAACTAGGATCGTCCGGTCCAAGCCCCAGATTGGTCGAGTTAGGTAAATAGCGCTGCCCGTTCGGCAGTTGCGAGCTTGAAGATCTGATGTGCGTTCAATCTGCCATTCAGGGCATCTGGGCTCTGGAAAGTGCCCTAACACGATTGTCTGACGGCGGACGCAAACCCGGTATCCTACAGGCCCGGGGAGGGTCGCACAAGCGTTCTGCGGTTTCCCAGTTTTTACGGCTTTCATGCGAATGCACCAAAACAATGCCGACTTACTGCGCCTGGAAAGGCATGTTTCTCTGAAACAGCCGTTTCGACGCTGTTAAATTCGTGCATTCAGAGAGAACCTGTATCGCGCAGGTGATGGGCATTTGCTGCCGAAATCACCATCTTAGCTGCTTCCAGAAGAAGGATGCTTCCGTGACAACTCAACAAAGGGCCCTCGGAATTATTGGGCTGGAGATCGGACTTCCGCCTCGTGAATTTCCGCCACCGCAACCGGAGTCGGTCTTCAACCCGGCAACTTTCGACTTCCCAATTATAATAGAGACCGCGGCCGGGGCTTTGGAGGAGAGGGTCATTCCCGGTGATGCTTCTCTCGAGCCGGCCTACATTGCAGCTGCCAGGCGGTTGGTCGAGCGCGGAGCAGTCGCGATAACCGGGGACTGCGGGTTCAGTATCCGGTACCAGGCTGCAGTGGCCGCGTCTGTCGAAGTCCCGGTGGCCATGTCGAGCCTGCTACTGGCGCCCACGCTACTCCGGCAGCTTCCAGCTGACGCAAAGCTCGCCGTTGTGGCCGCAGACTCAAGACACTGCGGCAAAGAGCTGCTGGGCATAGATTCATCCGCAGAGGCAAGAGTAGTCATCGGCGGCATTGAAGGTGACGCGTGGCCGGCTGGTGTTGTTGAAATGGAGTCGGAGGTTGCAGCCTGTGTCGCGCGACTTGGCGCCGCACATCCGGGGATTGCCGCCCTCCTATTTGAATGTACATTGTTCCCGATGGTGACGTCAGCAATCCGTCGTAGGACAGGACTGCCCATCTATGACGCCGCGACCCTTTATCGGATGACATTCGCGTCCGTGGCTTGACCGCTTGGAGGCCACTATCCCAAAATATGAGCTCATGTCTGGTATGAGTTGCGGCTCGTTATTGTAACACACGTCCGCATCTTGTCGAATACTCTGTCGAGACTGGATCCTCGATTTCCGAGGTCAGGACGCGGTGCCTGAGATGCAGGTTGGATTTTTGGAACTCGTGCTGGTCGACCGTGATCCAGACGCTAAGCGGCGACCGACTTCGGCCGGAGTTGAAGCAGGGCGATCAAGGGCCACAAAAATCACTTCAGCCACCTGAGCAGGAGGGAGAAGTTGTATCCGGCGGCGGCCAGGACGGCGTTGAGGGCGTCGCCCTGCTGGCCGGCGAGGTAGTTGCGGCCCATGCGGTGTTCGTTCTTGATGTGGCCGATATGACGCTTGCCAGCGTGTGGCCGTCATAGGGATTGCCGGGCAGCGCTTTTGCATGCAGGGCGAACTGGCCGCCCTTGGAGCGCTTCAGCGTGGTGGCCACCGACACCTTCACACCGAACTCGTAGGGCATATGCGCCTTGCCCTTGCCAATGCATTCCACCTCGTGCGCGTGCAGGCTGTAGATCTTGCGGCCGCGCTGGCGCTGGCGTTGCTAGAGAACGGTGGCGGCCTGGTAGAACGGCCATTTGAAGAGCGCGTCCAGCCCCGCATCGCCGGCGATCTGGCGAGAAATGTCGCGAATGGTCCGGCCGAGATAGGTCTTGAGCCTGCGCAGCGCCTTGTTGGCCCGCTTGAACTGCTTGGCGTGGGCATAGCGCTGGTGGCTGATCAGCGCCAGCTGATAGCTCTGGCGCAAATGGAGCTCCTTCCCTCTTGGCCAGCCGCACCAGCCGTTCGCGCGCCCGGTTGATGAGCTTGGCGTCGGTCGGGAACATGACGTTCTTCGGCTGCACGGTTGTGTCGACGATCACCTGGCGCGTGTCGGCCGGCTTCATCGCCCCGGTCTTGACCGCAAGGCTGAGGCTCTCCTGCAACAGCGCCACGATCCGCTCCTCGCCCATGCGGCTGCGCCAGCGCGTCATCGACGAGAGGTCGAACGGCAGCGTATGGCAAAAGAACGTCTCGCCGGTGAGATACTGGAAGTAAGGGTTCTCCACCCAGCGCTCGCACAGCACCTCATCCGACAGGTTGAAGGTGTGCTTGAGGATCGCCAGCCCCGCCATCAGCCGGGTCGGCAGCGGCGGCATGCCGGGGCCGTCCGAATAGACGGCGCCGAAACGCTCCTCCAGCACCGGCCGGTCGATCGCCTGCTTCATGTTGATGATCTGATCGAGCCTGGAGCGGAACAGGTCCTGCTCTCCCGTCTCGCGTGGCTTGGACATTCGCCGTCCCCTCGATTCGCCGCCGCCGAACCGAGTGAATCACGCTCCGCAGCACAAGGGAATCGCAAAACCGAATTGCAGGAAAACAGCGTCCAAATACCGCTAATCCTGCAATTCAAAAGACGCTATCCGCCTCAATCAAAAGGCCAGATCAATGGCTTGCGGATAGTTCACGGTCGACGAGCTGGCGGCCACGCATCAGGCTGGAGATCCATCAGCGTTTACATCGTTTTTCAACGGGCGGCTCAAGCTCCGTGTTGTTGCGCGGCGCGCAGCTTGTCGAACGCCTCTTAGACCGTCGTGTGCCGGAAGAGGATATCCTCTGGAATTTCGGCATCGACATTCCGACATCACACATCCGTGATAAAGGCGTTTGCGGCTCGACGGGACCCTCCAACCCGAGGTCGCGAACAGAACCTGAATGACTGCCTCGTTTGCTATATGCGAATTGTCCGTGGGCGCCGCCAGGAGCTGGAACCGGCCAATCGACTTTAATTCTGGCTAGCTGTGCCCAGAATCGAGAAAAACGCCGGATTCATGCAGGCACAGCGGCCAATTTGCAGGAACCACCCCCCTGGGCACTGCTACTTATCTGGAATGAGGGGACTGTGGAGCTTCCGTCAAAAGGAAGCCAGATGTTCCGGGTTGAGGCCGTAGATCATCGTGGTCGTGTGAACATGAAGTGATGATAAAGCCGGCAAACAGGGAGGATAAAATGAGCCAATACTCATATAATCGTCGTGCGCTTATGAAGGCAATGCTGGCGATTTCGGCGACCCCTTGGGGGATTAACTCGAGGGCGTTCGCCTCGTCGTGCGACGATCGCATCCTGCGAATCGGCGGACTGGGTGGAGGCCCTGATTCGATGAACCCCTTCGCCACTTGGGGCTCCTTTTGGCCCTTGGCTATTTGCTATGATTTCTTGGTCTGCATAGACGCCCAGCGATACGACGATCGAAAGGGCTTTGCCCAATCTTGGTCCGTCGCCGACGACAACCTCACTTGGACCTTCAAGATCTGGCCCGGCATGAAGTGGTCGGACGGCCAGCCTGCTACCGCTAGGGACGCGGCGTTCACTTATAGTTATTTGCACGATTCCATAGGCAAGCCCGACGAGCTAAACGTCGGGTGGAACAGCACCAGCGGTCTTGAGAACGTCGAGTCCATCAAAGCGTTCGACGACGAGACTTTGCAGATCGTGACCAAGTTCCCCGCGACCTGGCCAATAGACAATATCATAATGATCGTTCCCGAGCACATTTGGAAGGACATCAGCTATGCTGACGCACGCGTAACCTTCCGCAACGATCCGCCTTTGGTGGGTACGGGACCTATGATCGTTTCGGAGTTTCACCAGGGCCAGTTTACACGCCTGACGCCGAACCCCTATTTCCGTACGGGGAAGCCCCAAATCGCGGGGGTGATCCTGCGGTCCTTCGATGCCGCCGATCCGATTGCGCAAGGTCTTAAGAGCGGGGAACTCGATTATGGCAACTACCTGACGTCCGCCCAGTGGGCTGATCTCTCGAAGGATCCCGACATTGTAGTCGGTGAATCCCGCATAGCTCAGAAAACCTATCTCGCCTTCAACACCGCTTCGGGAGATGGCGCAGGTAGCACCAAGGCTCTGCAGGATCCGGCGTTTCGCGATGCGCTCGGCTACGCGATCGATCAGAAGGCCATCGTCGATCGAGCCATGCGCGGACACGCCGACCCTGGTGTCGGACTCGCAATGCCGGTGGCGGCCGATTACTATTCAGATCTGAACGACATCAGGCGCCACTTCGATCTCGCCGAAGCCAACCGCCGGCTTGACGCCGCAGGGTACCGGGACACGAACGGCGATGGCATTCGGGAGGACAAGGACGGGAAGAGTTTCCAGCTAGAGCTGGTGTCTGGACCTTCAGCAAATATAGAGATGCCGGTCGCGGCAGTGCAGTTTATCGCTGGCTGGTTGGAGCAAATCGGTATCCCTGTATCGGTGACTCGGCTCGACTCCGGTGCGCTGAGCGCCCGCGCCGCAGCTCCGGCGAAAGGCGGCGGAGGGTGGGATCTGCTCATTTCCGATACCTGGCAAGGCCCAACACCTAAAGACCTGCTCATCTTCGGCAGCAGCAATTCCATCGGCATCAAGAACAAGGCGTACTGGACGAATGCGGAGTTCGACAAACTGTTCGCGGAGGTGCAGGTCACCGTTGACCTCAAGAAAAACCAAAAGCTGGTCGACCAGGCAGCGCGACTAATTTATACTGAAGCGCCTTACATCGTACTATGTTACCCCACCCTGCTCGAAGCCCACCGGAGGGATTGCTTCGAGGGTTGGGGAAAGCAAGGCATCATGTCGATGGACAGCTACTTCCCATTCGATCGCTTGAAGCCGGTGCCCGCGCCGTGAACGGAGGGGGAGGGAGCCGTCACATCCTGCGCATCATCGTCAGGGCCTCTATAACCCTCCTGATGGTGGCAGTCCTGAACTTCATCCTATTCCGAGTTATTCCAGGTGACCCTGCATCTCTTTTGCTTGGCGGGGCGCGCGTCAGCGTCACCGCCGAGCAGATTGAGGCGCAGAACCAACGTTGGGGCCTTGACCGGCCGCTGTTCCCGGACCAGGCGGTCGACTACCTGTCGGCAACACTCCGCGGCGATTTCGGCTACAGCTTCAAGTTCAGGGGCAGGCATGTCGCAGACCTGATAGCGGAACGCCTGCCGGACACCATAGTCCTAGTCGGGGTTGCTCAGATAATGGCAATCGTTATTGGGGTGATGCTTGGGATCTACGCAGGCTGGCGCCGGGGAGGAGCCGGCGACCGTATCGCAACCGGAGCCTCTCTGGCGCTCTATTCTACGCCGGCTTTCTGGCTCGGCATGATCCTGGTGGTAATCTTCAGCACGGCATTGGGTTGGCTCCCGGGCTATGGTGCATACTCGCCCGGCCTGATCACGGGCTCTCTTGGTTCGTTCCTCGACTACCTGCAACATCTCACGCTTCCCGCCACTGCGGTGGCGCTTGGGCTAATCGGCCAGTACGTCGTCGTCGCTCGTGCCGCAATGAGTGACGTACTCACCGAGGATTACATGGTAACCGCACGGGCGAAAGGGCTGACCAACGGTCAAATGCTGATGCGTCATGCATTTCGCAATGCAATGCTACCGGTCGTGACCTTGATCACCCTCAATATTGGCTATGTGGTCGCCGGGGCCATCACTGTCGAAGCCGTTTTCGCCTGGCCGGGTATCGGCGGGCTGACGGTGGAAGCACTCAACGCACGGGACTACCCAGTCCTTCAAGGCATATTCCTGTTGCTTGGCGTTTCAATTGTTCTCGCAAACCTCGTAGCCGATCTTGCCTACAGCCTTCTAGATCCGAGGGTCCGACAATGAGCGACAATATTGTTCGATATTGCCCGCGAGGCCGGGCGCGCGCAATAAAAGGCTTTCTGCGTCAATTTCTCAGCTATGGCGGTGCTCAGGTGGGCCTCGTATGTCTGGTATTCTTTCTTGTTGTGGGAGCGGTCCCCAATATTCTGGCGGGACCGCTCCAGACTGCGATCAATGCAACTGGCGATTTCCTCGCACCCCCATCAGGCGAGCATCTGCTCGGCACGGACGAAATCGGGCGGGACGTGCTCAATCTGGTCCTCCATGGTGCCCGGATCTCGCTTACGATTGCGCTACTCGCGACTGTGATCAGCCTCGTCGTTGGGACTACAATCGGTACGACCGCTGGCTACTATGGTGGCAGGGTCGACGTCTGGCTGATGCGCTTGACAGACTTCTTTTTTGTCATGCCGTCCTTCGTGCTGGCGCTGGTCATTACACCCGTGGTTCTCGAGGTGATGGGGCGCGGTGGAGAAATCCTGGGCTTCCGTCCTTCTCTTTTCGTGATCATTGTCGTTATAGGCATGACAAGCTGGTCCTTTGTTGCACGTATCGTCCGGAGTCAGACACTGTCGCTTAAGGAGCGACCATTCATTGATCGTGCGCGCGTTGCGGGTAGCAGTAATTTCGGCATCATGGTGCGGCACATCCTCCCCAATCTCGTGCCGCAAATCGCAGCCAATGGTGCGCTGGTGGTCGCCAGCGCAATCTATGTCGAGACATCGCTCTCATTCCTTGGACTCGGGGACCCGTTGCAGCCTTCATGGGGCACTTTGCTTTCGCTCGCTCAGCGCGCCGGCGCGGCCAGTGCTGGAGCCTGGTGGTACCTCGGCGCCCCAGGACTGTGCGTACTCACGGTTTCGCTTAGCTTCGTCCTGATTGGCAGTGCCCTTGACGACACGTTCAATCCACGGCGGAGGGTGATCCCATGACCAGCTCCTCCCAGGACAAAACACCGCTTCTGGAAATAGACCGGCTCTCTGTCGATTATGGGCTCAAGGGCGTTTCATTGCGAGCAATCGACGGCGTAAGCTTCGCGCTCCGAGCCGGAGAGGCCGTGGGCCTCGTCGGAGAATCGGGCAGTGGCAAGACCACGACCGCGATGGCGATCGCTGGTCTACTATCACCCAACGCGCGGGTCAGCGGCGGCCAAGTGCGCTATCGTGGCAACCGACTGCCGATCGACGATGATGCGGCGATGCGGCCACATCGCTGGAGCGAAACGTCCGTTGTCTTCCAGGGCGCGATGAACGCACTTAATCCTGTTCACCGCATTATCAAGCAGATCGCCGAGCCATGCATGCTGAAGCTCGGCATGTCGCGGGGCGAGGCGACCAAGCGGGGAAGTGAGTTGCTTCAACTGGTCGGCATCCCGGCGGATCGTGGTTCCGCCTACCCTCACGAGTTGTCGGGCGGAATGCGACAAAGGGTGATGATTGCCATGGCGCTCGCGTGTCGACCTTCGATTATCATTGGTGACGAGCCCACCACAGCGCTCGACGTCATCACTCAGGCTCAGATCCTTAACCTGCTAGGCGACTTGCGATCGCAGTTGAGCCTCGCCCTGATTTTGATCACCCACGACCTTTCTGTGGTGGCTAAGTGTTGTGATCGCGTAATGATCATGTACGCGGGCCGCATCGTCGAGGATGGCACTGTCGCCGAGATTTTCGCCCAGCCCAAACATCCCTACACCCGACAGCTGATCGAATCGATCCCGAACCCAGCGAGCGGCAAAAAGATGATCCGGCCAATACCGGGTGATCCTCCCAACTTGGTGAATCGACCCTCGGGCTGCGCTTTCCATCCGCGTTGCCCGTCGGTCATGGGGGGGTGCGCGACCGAAGTCCCCAGCCTCAATAAGTTCGGGCGGGGACGTGTCGCCTGTCACCTTCACCGGTCCTTGACGCAAGAAGACAAGGTCGCTGTTCATGCCTGACACTGCCGGCATCCTGCGTCTCGAGAGCCTGCAAGTTCATTTTCCTATCCAGGGCGGTCTGTTCGACCGTGTCCTGGGCCGATCTGTCGGCGCCATGCGCGCGGTAGACGGGATCGACCTCAACGTCGGGCGGGGCGAGATCGTCGCCCTGGTCGGCGAATCGGGAAGCGGCAAGACCACTGTGGGCCGCGTCATCACCAAGCTTGCCAAGCCGACTGGCGGCAGAATGCTGTTCGAAGGCCGCGACATGAGGTCGGTAGAGGGCTTCTCGGCTCTACGTCCGTACCGGCGTCGCGTGCAAATGATCTTCCAGGACGCTTATCAGGCCCTCAATCCGCGACACACCGTGTTCGACATCGTGGCGGAGCCGTTGCAGTCCCTGCGGCTGGTCGGTAACGCCACTCAACTCGCCGACCGGGTGAGTGAAGCGCTTGCGGCCGCTGGGCTCAATCCTCCCGGCGATTTCTTCGCCCGCTTCCCGCACGAGCTATCCGGCGGGCAGCGCCAGCGCGTCGTGATTGCAGGAGCGCTTGCCGTCCGGCCGGAACTCATCGTTGCTGATGAACCTGTATCGATGCTCGATGTCTCGATACGCGCTCAGATTCTTCAGGTCCTGGTTGACTTGCGCGACAGGCACAACATGGCGCTGCTGTTCATCACCCACGATTTGCCCCTTGCCTGGCTGATCGCCGACCGGATTGCGGTCTTGTATCTTGGAAAATTGGTCGAGATTGGTAGCGCCGACGAGATCACATTCAACCCTCGCCATCCGTATACCGTCGCCTTGCGCAACGCCACACCGCAGATTGGCGGCAACGCAGGTCGCGCCGAGTTGCCGGCCCTGCAGGGCGAGGTTCCAAGTGCCGCGCGCGTGCCGAAGGGCTGCCGTTTCCATCCTCGTTGCCCGCTTGCCTTCGACCGTTGCAAAGCTGAGGAGCCGCCGGCGATCGAAGTTGGACCACAGCACCTGTCAGCCTGCTGGCTCGCTAAGTGAAAGGCATGCAATCAGCGCCACCCCAATGAGCGTATTCCATCTGGTATTGCACAGGCAGGTGGGCTGGAACACCACCATGCAGATAGAATGCTGAGACCCGTCGAAATTGGCCACTCCATCTTGAATCAGTCTCAATGTCTGGGAGGCACTCTGAAGTGTGTAATGAACTAGGCCCGATTAAACCGCCAACGCCGCGATACGAAGTGGTTTTGCAGACCGGCTTGCGCGTTCCAATGCGGGACGGCGTTGAGCTCGCCACGGACCTGTATCGGCCTATTGGTTACACTGGGGAACTCGGGTCAATCCTTATCCGAACTCAATACGGTAAGACGCCCTATCGCTGTCCGGTTGAGCCTCGCCACAAAGTGGCAAGAATGTTTGCTGGACAAGGCTTCGCCGTACTTGTGCAGGAGCTTCGTGGAGTCTTCGATTCCGGCGGCGTATTCACCCTCATGGAGAATGAAAGGGACGACGGTTATGACACGCTGTCCTGGATTTCGCAGCAGCCATGGTCGAATGGACGCGTGGGCACATATGGGTGCTCGGCGCTTGGTATCGCGCAGGTTTTGCTGGCGCAGTTGTGCCATCCAGCCCACCGATGCGCAATTGCGCAGGGATCGGGCGGCGCGAACGGCTCTGCCGGAGGGCGATATCGCAACGGGGATCTCCGTCTCGGCGGTGCGGTGGAGGTTGCCGCGTTTGTCCCCTGGTTCCACCAAACCGCAGCGAAGGACCGGTCCCGAGTGCAACCGAAAAGCGATGAGGAGTATCAGCGGGCTTTCGCGTCGCTGCCGCTCGTCAACATGCTTAAGAGCCTTGGGGGACCGCCGACTGACTGGGAGGACTGGGTCTCGCGTGACCCAGGCGATCCCTGGGGGGATCGGAATGGGATGCTTAGCGAGGACTCGACCATCGACGTCCCAGCCCTGTTCGTGAACTCGTGGTACGACGTGGGGGCTGCCGACGCGCTTCACCAGCAGCGCGTTTTTAGTGCTCGCGGATTGAGCCCGGCGGCACGCGATCACCAACATATCATTCTGTCGCCAGCCACGCATTGTGGCACCGAGAGTCTCAAAGCCCCGACGGTTATCGGCGAGCGCGAGCTGGGCGACGCGCGCCTGGATTGCTGGCAGATCTACCTGGACTGGTTCGACTGCTGGCTGAACGACAAGCCCGACCGGATCGAGGGAATGCCCCGCGTCCAGTACTACGTGATGGGTCGCAACGAGTGGCGTGCCGCGTCAGAATGGCCCCCTCTTGGTGTGGAACTGCAGCACTGGTTCCTCCGCAGCGGCGGGAATGCCGCGACCCGTCTAGGCGACGGGACTCTTGATGTAGAGCCTCCGAGTGCCGACGAGCCGGCTGACACGTTTACCTACGACCCTGGGGATCCGGCGCCGTTCTTGGGGATGGACGGCGGGAAGTCAAGTGGAACTACTATAGGACCCCGCGATTACCAGGACGTCCAGCTTCGTCCAGACGTCCTCTGCTTCACTTCACCGCCCCTCACAGAGGGCATGGAGGTTACCGGATTTGTCCGGGCGGTCCTCTTCGTCTCTTCTTCGGCCCCGGACACGGACTTCGTGGCCAGACTGTTGGACGTACATCCCGATGGCCGTGCGATTGACGTGGTGGACGGGATACTGCGCGTCCGCTATCGCGAGGGCTTTGATCGGGCTGTTTTCATGGAACCGAGCGTTATATGCAAAATCGAGATTGATCTCGACGCCACAAGTAATTGGTTTCCGGCCGGCCATCAAATTCGCCTGGAAATCACTAGTTCGGCCTTCCCGCGGTTCGACCGCAACCTGAATACGGGAGGTAACAACTGGGACGAAACTGAATGGGTAGTGGCTCGGAACACGATTCATCACTGCGAGCAGTTCCCCTCCCACGTACTGCTTCCTGTGATGACAGCGATGGGGTCCCATGCCGGCAAGGCGAATTTGAACAGCTTGCCGCCTGGCTAGCCTACCTCCACTATTTCAAACAAACGGTGATAACAAGCTGCGATCGGTCGGGGAGCCCGTCGCTTCTCACATCAAGCAGCTTGCCCCATCGGCCCGCGTCAATCAGCATGGAATGGGGGTCCATGGATCGGCACATAATGGCGGTGAGACTCACAATTGATGTTTTGCACAGCGGCGTAGGCGCGCTGTCACATTGATTTAAGCAATAGGGAAATTGGGGTGGCAACGCGCCATCATTGAGTGCCGGACCTGCTAGAGAAGCACGGTTGAGTTTCTTTTCAAACAACTTAGCAACGGCACAGAGTTCATCGTTGTACTGTGAATGCGACGAACACACCACCGTGCAGATAGAATGCTGAGACCCGTCGAAATTGGCCACTCCATCTTGAATCAGTCTCAATGTCTGGGAGGCACTCTGAAGTGTGTAATGAACTAGGCCCGATTAAACCGCCAACGCCGCGATACGAAGTGGTTTTGCAGACCGGCTTGCGCGTTCCAATGCGGGACGGCGTTGAGCTCGCCACGGACCTGTATCGGCCTATTGGTTACACTGGGGAACTCGGGTCAATCCTTATCCGAACTCAATACGGTAAGACGCCCTATCGCTGTCCGGTTGAGCCTCGCCACAAAGTGGCAAGAATGTTTGCTGGACAAGGCTTCGCCGTACTTGTGCAGGAGCTTCGTGGAGTCTTCGATTCCGGCGGCGTATTCACCCTCATGGAGAATGAAAGGGACGACGGTTATGACACGCTGTCCTGGATTTCGCAGCAGCCATGGTCGAATGGACGCGTGGGCACATATGGGTGCTCGGCGCTTGGTATCGCGCAGGTTTTGCTGGCGCAGTTGTGCCATCCAGCCCACCGATGCGCAATTGCGCAGGGATCGGGCGGCGCGAACGGCTCTGCCGGAGGGCGATATCGCAACGGGGATCTCCGTCTCGGCGGTGCGGTGGAGGTTGCCGCGTTTGTCCCCTGGTTCCACCAAACCGCAGCGAAGGACCGGTCCCGAGTGCAACCGAAAAGCGATGAGGAGTATCAGCGGGCTTTCGCGTCGCTGCCGCTCGTCAACATGCTTAAGAGCCTTGGGGGACCGCCGACTGACTGGGAGGACTGGGTCTCGCGTGACCCAGGCGATCCCTGGGGGGATCGGAATGGGATGCTTAGCGAGGACTCGACCATCGACGTCCCAGCCCTGTTCGTGAACTCGTGGTACGACGTGGGGGCTGCCGACGCGCTTCACCAGCAGCGCGTTTTTAGTGCTCGCGGATTGAGCCCGGCGGCACGCGATCACCAACATATCATTCTGTCGCCAGCCACGCATTGTGGCACCGAGAGTCTCAAAGCCCCGACGGTTATCGGCGAGCGCGAGCTGGGCGACGCGCGCCTGGATTGCTGGCAGATCTACCTGGACTGGTTCGACTGCTGGCTGAACGACAAGCCCGACCGGATCGAGGGAATGCCCCGCGTCCAGTACTACGTGATGGGTCGCAACGAGTGGCGTGCCGCGTCAGAATGGCCCCCTCTTGGTGTGGAACTGCAGCACTGGTTCCTCCGCAGCGGCGGGAATGCCGCGACCCGTCTAGGCGACGGGACTCTTGATGTAGAGCCTCCGAGTGCCGACGAGCCGGCTGACACGTTTACCTACGACCCTGGGGATCCGGCGCCGTTCTTGGGGATGGACGGCGGGAAGTCAAGTGGAACTACTATAGGACCCCGCGATTACCAGGACGTCCAGCTTCGTCCAGACGTCCTCTGCTTCACTTCACCGCCCCTCACAGAGGGCATGGAGGTTACCGGATTTGTCCGGGCGGTCCTCTTCGTCTCTTCTTCGGCCCCGGACACGGACTTCGTGGCCAGACTGTTGGACGTACATCCCGATGGCCGTGCGATTGACGTGGTGGACGGGATACTGCGCGTCCGCTATCGCGAGGGCTTTGATCGGGCTGTTTTCATGGAACCGAGCGTTATATGCAAAATCGAGATTGATCTCGACGCCACAAGTAATTGGTTTCCGGCCGGCCATCAAATTCGCCTGGAAATCACTAGTTCGGCCTTCCCGCGGTTCGACCGCAACCTGAATACGGGAGGTAACAACTGGGACGAAACTGAATGGGTAGTGGCTCGGAACACGATTCATCACTGCGAGCAGTTCCCCTCCCACGTACTGCTTCCTGTGATGACAGCGATGGGGTCCCATGCCGGCAAGGCGAATTTGAACAGCATCGCTAGGTGTTTAGATTGTGGTATTCGGCTTTGCCCCCCGCCTTGAACGGGTTGTTTTGAAGTGCTGCGCTTCGAGATGATGACAAAACGTGGTCTGTGTGAACAGCCACAAGCATCAGGAAAGGAAGCGCAGCATGAAAAATTATGCCGGACTGGACGTCTCCGTGAAAGAGACCACCGTTTGCATCGTGAGAAGGGCGCCGAATTTGCCGAGAGATGAAGGTTGCTAGTCATCCGGACGATCTTGCTGACGCATTGAAGAACCCCGCATGGAATCTCGCCCGGATCAGGCTTGAAGCCGGCCCCTTATCCCAATGGTTGGTCTGGCGGCAGCCGGACTACGTGACCTGTATCGAGCCCCGTCATTCCAAGGCGTTCTCAAGGCACAGGTCAACAAGACCGACCGCAACCATGCTCGCGGCATCGCGCAGATATGCGGGTTAACCTGTTCCGGCCCGTGCATGTCAAGAGTAAGCGGTATTCTCGGGCCACGGCCTTGAGCTCGAGCTTGTTGATGTAGACCCAAGGCAGGAGATCGTCGATCTGGCTGTTGGGGTGGCCGTTGACGATCCTGGTGAGGACATCGGCGAGATAAGCCGAGCGGTTCGACACCATTGAGCTTGCAGGTTTCGATCAGCGAGGCGATGACTGCCCAGTGTTCGGCGCCGCCGTCAGAGCCTGCGAAGAGCGCGTTCTTGCGGTTGAGCGCGAAGACTGATTCATTATGCACCCCCTCTTCAAATGGCGGGAAACAGCGATTTCTGATTATCGTCGTTGATGATACGCGGAGATTTGCGCGCCAAATCGGCCTTGATCCGTTCATCTTCAAGGTCGCTGGCGCGGATCTGGTAGGGCGCGCCGCGCATGACCTGCTCGGCTGGTAATATGCCGTCCCTGACGAACCGGCGGATTTTGACGTGCGACACGCCAAGCTTCGCGGCCGCGTCCGACATGGTAAGCCACTCGCCGTTCTTGTCGGAAGACCGATAGCCGCTGATCTTGTGCACCGTGCGCAGGGATTGGACGCGTCGCGCCGTCCAGGTCTTTCCCTGACCCGTCTTCATGCCCATGCGGTTGAGTGTGGCGGCGATTTCGGCATCCGACCATCGCGTTGCCATGGATCGCATGACCGCCAGAGCCTCCTCAGGCGTACTCTGGCCATGCTCTCCGGATTTGGACTTGCGAACCCTTACCTGGGAATGCTGGCCCCCATGCCAATGGATGGTCAGGATCACATCGCGCGCGTCGTCATCGACGTCCGCCACAATGTCCTTGATGAGCGCGCGCAGCAGTTGCTGACGGAACCGCATATCGACACCCGGCGCATTCCAGGCGGCTTCGAGATCCTGGGCGAGGCCGGTGAAGTCAGGGATCGCGTCGACAGGCTCCATACGCTGGACTTCACTGAGCCGGGCCTCGCAGGTCTCCACGCGCCTGAGCCTAGCTTCCCAGTTCCTCTCGAGCTGGGCCGCTATAAGCCGGTTCTCCGGGTCGCAGGCGGCGTAGCGGCGCTCGGCGAGCGATGCCTCATAGCGTGCCTGCTGCAGGTCCATCTCGATCATCTGCCGCCGCCTGGCTTCGCTCTCCAGCTGCATCTGTTCAGCCTCCAACGCCGCCTCGATCGCCATCGGCGCAACCGCCTCCAAGGCTTCGCGGGCCACCGCCGCATCGGTGCGAAAGCCGTTGAACGACATGCATCGCGCCTGCGCCATCATGGTGTTCTCGCAACGATAGACCGGGTAACCTTGGCCACGTCCGGCATACGTGACAACCAGTCTTCGCCCGCATCGACCACAGGAGAGAAGACCCGGGAGCAACGCGCGACCGCCGCGGCCCGACTTGACGCCGCCGGCTTTGCCATAGGCGTTGGCGGCGAGAAGTTCCTGGTTCCGTTCGTACTCGCTCCATCCGATATAGCCTTCGTGATGCTCCTTGAGCACCACCGCCCAATCGCTGGCCGGCTTGTAATGACCATAGCTCTTGCGGACGCGGCCATCCACGATCTCGGTGCGCTTCTCGCTCTTACCATAGACATAAGCGCCGGCGTAGAACGGGTTCTTCAGGACGGAGATCACGTTGCGGTAGCGGACCGGAACCCAGGCGAAGGACACCATCTTCTTGCCGTCGGAGGGTCTGGGGAAATGCACGCCATCGTCGATCATCGAGATCAGGACCTGGCGGGCACTGCCGAGTTCGCGGAAACGCGCGAATATCAGGCGAATGGTCTCCTGCAGGCGTATATCGGGATCGAACCCGAGACCGTAATCCCGGTGCCAGACGTAGCCGAAGGGCACAGAGATGCGCAGTTCGCCGCGCTGTGCCTTGGCGCGGTCAGCTTCGTACATGCGAGCACGCAGCACCCCGAGTTCGAACTCGCTTATGCTCCCCTTCATGCCGAGCAGCAGGCGATCGTTCGGCAGTCCCGGATCGTAGACTCCGTCCAGATCGATCACCCGTGCATCGACTTCGCCGCACAACTCGAGCAGCCGATGCCAGTCCGGTCCGTTGCGAGACAGGCGGGACGCCTCCAGGCAAAGCACAGCGCCCACATGACCGGTGCACAGATCGTCGACCAGGCGTTCGAAACCGGGACGTTCCACAGCTCCACTTGCGGTGCGTCCCAAGTCCTCGTCGATCACCTCAACCTTGCGGAATCCCCAGCGCCGCGCGACGTCGACCAGCTCATATTGCCGACGCTGGCTCTCAAGATTGAGCTGCACTTGCGCCTGCGTGGACTGACGTACATAGACAACGGCCTTGCGCTTGAGGATGGTGGCCGGAATCAGATTACGGCTCGTCATCGCGGCTCTCCTCCGTCACGATACCGGCGGCGGCCATCAGCACATTGGCGAGCCGGGCGATCACGATCGTTCGTTGCGCTGCGCTCAGCCCGACTAGCTTGTGCGAGTCGAGCGCATGCTGAGCTGGCGAACGATCACGAGAGATCGTGTCGGTGGCGGCAAGGTTCTCATTTTGAGTCTCCCCGATGATGAAACCATCCGGAGAGCCTCGCCGGAAACGGCGCTGGATCAAGAGCTTGTTCAGTTCAAGCAGTGCAGCAAGCGACGCGCGCGGGGAGCCCAGATCCATTGCTGCGCACGGGACTTCGACCTCCTGCCCAACATGGGCAGAATGACCCCGAGATTGCGATCGGACGGATCGAGCGTTCGACGGTGTTGCTGTCGATCTCGATGCGGCCGTCGTCAAGGAAGTGCGAGAGGCCTTCCCAGCGTGAGAGCGTGTAGCGGATTGCCTCTGCGAGCTTGGTCTTCTGACTGATCAGGCCGAGCTTCTCACGCAGCCAGGGTTCGAGATCGGCGACGATGGCGCGGCTTTTGTCCTGACGCATCGCGCGGCGCTCGTTGGCCGATCGGCCACGGATGTCATCCTCGATCTTGTAGAGTTCGGCGATCCGTCTCAGCGCGTCACTGGCGATCGGCGCGGGACCGGCTGCTGCCAGTTCATAAAAGCGCCGACGGACATGCGCCCAGCAGAAGGCGAGCGTGACGCCGCTTTTGTCGGCCAGCACGCGATAGCCGCCATAGCCGTCGACCTGCAAGATTCCGGTGAAGCCTGCGAGATGAGCGATCGGACGCTCGGCCTTTCGGTCCGGCGCATAGACATAGGCGACGCCCGGCGGGTCGCTCCCCTCCCATCGTCGGTCATCGCGGGCATAGGCCCAGAGTTGACCTGTCTTAGTCTTGCCGCGGCCGGGATCGAGCACCGGCGCGGTCGTCTCGTCGGCGAAGAGTTTTGCCGAGGACTTCAGCTTGCCAAGCAGCCGCTCATGCACCGGACGCAGGTGCCAGGCGGCGCGGCCGACCCAGTCGGCGAGCGTAGAGCGATCGAGATTGATACCCTGCCGGGCGTAGATTTGCGCCTGACGATAGAGCGGAAGGTGATCGGCATATTTTGAGACCAGCACCTGGGCGACCGTTGCCTCGGTCGGAAGACCACCCTCGATCAGCCGGGCCGGCGCCGGAAGCCTGAACCACGACGTCCTCGCAGGCGCGGCAGGCATATTTGGGCCGGCGCACGACGATTACACGCAGCTGCGCCGGAACGATGTCGAGCCGCTCGCTCACGTCCTCGCCGATCCGATGCAAGCCATTGCGGCAGCATGGGCAGGCATGGTCCTCGATGTCGACGACCATCTCCACGCGCGGCAGATGGGGTGGCAGCGCGCCCCGGTTGGCCCGGCGCCTCGTGGCCTTTGCTTGCCGCTCGGCGGGAGCAGATTGCTCCTTCTCTTCCTCACCGGCGGCCTCGATCTGCTCCGCCTCTTCGAGCCCCAGCAGCAATTGATCCTCGGGGAGCGTCTCGGCACGCCGGCCGAAGCGGTGACGCTGCAATTCCTTGATGATCTGAATCAGACGGGCATTCTCGACGTCGTGCGCCAGGACCATCGCCTTCAGCGCGTCCGGATCGTCGGGAAGCTGGTCAGCCGTCATCGCCATGAACGGATCAGACCATATTCGCCGACAGCCCGCGACAGCGGAATCTAGGCTGATTCACTTCGTCGCGGGTCAGCCCGCCTGGGCTGGCACGCGGGTCCGGCGCGCCTCATGGACTCGCCGCCAGTCGAGACCTTCGAGTAGCGCCGAGAGCTGCGCGGCCGTCAGCCGCATCATGCCGTCATGCACTTTCGGCCAGCGGAACTCCCCATCCTCCAAACGCTTAGCAGGCAAACCCCGGTGCCATCCCAGAAGATCAGCTTGATCCGGTCAGTCCGCTTCGCCCGGAAGACGTAGACGGCCCCGCTGAACGGATCGGCCCCCATTGTCTCTCGCACCAGCGCCGCCAATCCCTCCGCACCCTTGCGGAAGTCGACGGGCTTCGTCGCCACCATGACCTTGACCGCACCCGTCGGCCCGATCACGACGTCGCCTTCAGCGCGCGGATCACTGCGGCCACCGTCTTGGTATCGGCGCCCCGGCCGACGCGCATCGCGATGCCGTCGATCTCAAGCTCGATCATGCCGGCATCTCGGGTGGCTTGCCGTTTCCGCTGCTTCGGTGAACGGCTGGCTGCAGGTTCCGCCGCCGCCACAACCGCCGGCACAAAGGCAGGAGAATCTTGCTGCACCGAAGCGGCCTGTTTGCGCGCTTCGCGGCGCCAGGCGAAGACCTGCTGCGGCCTGAGACCATAACGGCGGGCGACCTCGGAAATGATCGCATTCGGCTCCAGCGTCTCTGCGATGATCCGCGCCTTGTCATCCACCGACCAGTGACGCCGACCGCCGGCACCGTTGATCACCTCGAAACGCCGAAGCTGCCGCTCCGGGTCAAGCGTAAGGTCAAGTCCAGACACAAGCCGATCTCCGATCCCAATACAGGATCGGCAACCTCACAGATCGCGACCACTCCCGAAAGGTGGTCCGGAAACACCGCTCTGATGTCCGCTGTCAAGGTTTGGAACGCATGAGGTCGCCCGATCCGAGGAACGGCTGCTCATTCTGATGATCGCGCATGGGTGGGGAGGCGGAACTGAAGGACGTCGGTGATCAAGCTCTGATGCGCGGGTTGGCTACCGCATTCCCGATTGTGCGTCCGGGGCTGTTCCTATCTTACTGCGGGCGTCGGTCGATTTGCCGGCCACAAAGCGTCTGACGGGCATTCCCCTGCCGTGGTCCCGCCTCCGCCCATGCGCGATATGTGCGCCATCGCGGCGAGCGATCAGGTGACGCGCGCCTCCCTTGCGACTGCCCACATAAAGCCGACCAGTTCACGGGCGATCGCGGTGCAGACGACCGTTGTCCGTTTGCCCCGAGCGCTCAGCATGCGGTAGCGGGCTGTCAGGCGGGACTGCGCCTTCCAGGCGATCTCACGCACCTTCGGTGACGCCTGCTCCAACCGGTATAGCTTCGCCTTCCCGACCTTGGGCGGATGTCGATAGGTCCAGGCGCTCTCGACCAACATGTGGCGAACCCGACCGTTGCCTGCCTTTGTGATGCCGCCGCGCCGGACTGTCTCCCCGGTTGAGCGCTCGCCGGGGACCCGACCGAGATATCCCATGAGCTGGCGTGGGCTTTCGAACCGGCTGGCGTCGCCGACTTCGGTGACGAACGTCACGGCGACAATTAGGTCTACCCCACGCAATGTCTGAAGCGCCCACACGATCGGTGCCAGCGACCAGGCCGGGACGAACTCTTCGATCACACGCTCCAGCCGCTCGACCCGCTCTTTCGAGACGCGCACCGCCTCGACCATCTCCTGGAGTGCGATCTGATGCGCGGGATGATCGAACCTTGTTCCTGAAGCCAGCGTAGATAGCGCATCGTCCAGCTCTTCTTTCGCGGATAGCTACGGCCGTGCTTGAGCATGAATGCGCTCACCTGCTGGCGATGGACCCGCAGCGTCTCGACCGCGCCCGCCCGCGCGCGAACAAGATCCCGTATGGACTCGTGCCCTTCATCGGGAACCCACACCGCGGTCAGCTCGCCGGCGCGCAATAGTCGGGCAAGGGAAATGGCGTCTCGACGGTTCGTCTTCACCCGATCGCCGGGCTTCCTTGGTATCAATGATGGTGCAACCACGGTGCACTCGTGCCCGAGCGACCGGATCAGGCGATAAAGGCCGTACCCGGTCGGCCCAGCCTCATAGCAGAAATGCACGTAATCAAAGCGGCTGGCGATCCGGCCTATGACCCGCCGCATGCTGGTCGCCGACGCGTCGACCTCACCGAAGAACCGAACCTCTCCTTCCCGGCCTGCCTCCGCAATCGCAATAGCGTTCTTAAGCTTCGCAACATCGATTCCGACAAATGCTTCTCTATAATCCGCCACGGCTCGTCCTCCTGTGGTGAGGATCGGCTCGGCCCGTCCGAGCAACCCTCGGACGCGCAGTGTAGGGCGAGCCACCTCATCGGCAGAGGCGGACATACGGTCTTACTGTCAAGACGCTGACGACCCAGAATCGCCGGGCGCTGCTGACGGCCCTCAAGTCGCTTCAGGAAAAGGCCATCGCCATCGAGAACGACATCCGTGGCCTGTTTCGTAACTTCGGTCTCAAAGTTGGCATTGTCGACGGCCGGCAAATTCGCGGATCGCATCCGGGACCCTTCCGGTGACATTCCGGAACTCGAGACATCATGGAGACGTTGCTCACCGCCCGTCGGAAACTTTGCGAGCAGTTCACGGTGCTACACGAAAGACTGTTGTCGATCGTGAGGGGTGACACGGTTTGCAGGCGGTTGATGACCGTGCTGGGCGTCGGCCCTATCGTTGCACTGGGTTTCAACGCCACGGTCGATATTCCTGCCCCCTTCAGGAATTCGAAGGACGTGGGGCCGTATCTCGGTTTGACGCCGCGGTTACATCAATCAGGCTAGGATAATCGCGTCGGCAGGTCAGCCTAGGAAGCTTGAATGGGATTGACTTCAACACGCCGAATAGACAAGTCCAGGCATTTGGTGGAGCGGATTGAGAGTGAAGCGCTCGGGCTGGGAAGCCCATGCCTTGCAGATGAACTCGTAGGGTGAGACCTTTGAGGGCCTTCAGCCTGCGGCCGAAATTTGTAGGCCGCAACAAAGTCGGCAAGATGCCGACGCAGTTGGTCATGATCGTCGTAGTGGAAACGCTTGCCCGTCGCGTCCTTGATGGTGCGGTTCATTCGCTCGACCTAGCCGGTGGTCCAAGTATGCTTTGGCTTCGTGGTTCGAAGCACAGCGCGACGATGCGGCCCCCGAACGTGCTTGCGGGCTTCCTGGCGCCGCGACGAGCGCTTGCAGGCGCTGACGGTCGCTGGCCAAAACGGTGAAGGGGGATGCTATTGCGCATGCATCTAACTCGCACGCCAAACCGCAAAACGGAATCCCGAAATCGGACTCTTTTGATCCGATCAATCCACTATGAGACGCCGATTCCGAAATAGCGGGTGTGGGCGACATTGAGGATGCGATTGATCAAGCTTACGAAGCTGTGTCCGCCGGCCGTTGCAGCTGTGCCATAACTGGAGTGTATACCAAGGGCCGGCACCGAGTTCATCTCTAGGACAAACGGTTGGCCTGAGCGATCGATCCGGAAATCGACGCGGGCATAGTCCCGGCAGTGGCAGGCACGGAAGGTCGCAACCGAAATATCCCGTAACATCGTCTCAAGCCCGCTCTCGATTTTCGCCGGGCAAATCTTGGGCACCGCTGCGGCCGCCACGTACTTCGCATCCCAATTCATAACACGCGTTTCGCGGTCACCGAAGTCCTGCTCCACTAGAGGCAAAACTTCGGGCTCCCCGTTTCCGAGCAACGCAACGCAGATTTCCCGCCCCTCGATGTATTCCTCCACTAGCGCATCCTGAGCATGCTGCGTGACGATCACTTCGACGGCCTGCCGCAACTTAGAGTGTTCATGTATGATCTGCAATCCGAAGCTGCAGTCCTCCTCCCGCGGCTTCACTACCACTGGGAATCTCAGGTCGCCGGTGTTCTCGGTGCCGCGACGCATCACGCGAAAGTTCGGAGTCGGCACGCCCTGATCGCGGATGAGCATTTTGGTAATGACTTTGTCTCCCGTCAGCCCAATCCCGAAGGGGCTACATCCAGTGTATGGAACACCGGCCATCTCAAGCATGGCAGGAACATGAGTGTAACGCTTTTCGCCCTGAATTCCCTCCGCCAAGTTGAAGACCATTCCCGAGGGGCGACCTTGCGGATCAGGTGGCATGAACCGCTCGAGACTGGCGAGCAGTCCTTTATCGCCTTCACACACTACCGTCTCGTGGCCGCCCTCTTGAAGTGCCGCCACCACATCTTCCAACGTGCCGCTATGCGGCCAAGGCTGCGGCGGCTGCGGACAAGGCTGACCGAACCGGTTAATCACACCGTTGAAATCACTGTTCGTTACGATGGCTACTCGCATGAGCTATCTCCTTTGACGTTTGTCTGCTGTCACGAAACCAATGAAAACTGGATGGAGGCCAACCGCTATATCAACATTGACGACCTGCACGAGTACAAGAGGCTCGAAGCACCATGGCTGACCCTTTTCACAACCCCCTCCACAAACATAGGTCCACCACCCGGTTCCCTCTCCGGTTCCCGACCCTTTCCGCTGGCGGTGCTCTTTTTGCCCAAGTAGCTCGAAAGACGGCGAGTTGGGTTGCGGTACCATCAATAAAGCCTTATGCAGGGTTTATGCCAAAACAGATGATAACCGGCGGATGAGAGCGCTCCGACGCGAAATGATCGCTTCAAAAACCGTGCCAACCTCGCAAAATGCACGTCGGCCAGTGCTTTGAGTTTGATATCAAACTTACGGTCATATCAGGTACTAAACTGGCCCGCACAACCACTATGTCGCAGGCGCGACAAAATCCGACAGAGATCGTATCCCAGGGGACGAGCGGCGACCCATCCGCAGTCTTTTGACGCTCGCCGGTCCCTTACATCGAGCCCTGGCGTCCAGAATTGAAGTTGGGCGAAGGCGATCCGCATAATCGTATGCCCGGCCTGGCCGGCTTCAACGTGCGAGCGCTGCAGCAGTTTCAACAATGATGGCGAGTCGGCATAAATCTTCTTGAGAGGCTGGCGCTTAATCCCGGAACAAACGCGGCAATCAGCACTTCGCCTTGCTCATTTCGATGACGGCCATAGTGTTATTGCGCGCTTCAAAAGCTGGACAGCGATTCCGCTAATTCCCGGACAGCGTTTTCACAAAAGTCCGACAGTTCGTCGAGGTTGGTCCTCGGCAGCCTGGTTGCTGTAGGGCTGATTGATTTCGGTGTTCTCGGAGTCGGTCAAGAGGGCCGAGGCTTTTTTCTTCGGATGCTCTCGCCCTGAAGGGCGATGCGGTGTGCATTGTGCACGAGCGGTCGTGTATAGCGTCGGCGACCGTGCTGTCGTTAATAAGGTCGTGCCAGCTTGCCACGGGGACCTGGGCGGTGATCAGGGTGGATTTTCTCTGATAGCGCTCCTCGACGATTTTCGAAGAGGTGGAAGCGCTGCTGATCGGAGAGAGCATGGTTGCCGAAGTCGTCGTGGATGAGCCAAGTGGACACGGGTGAGCTTGTCGATGAGGCGGGGAAAGGAACCATCGATGCGTCGCTCTCGAACAGGATAACAGTGCGGCTTCGGAAAAGTCCGGACAGGCTTTCCGGTAATCTCAATGATGAGATCCGCGCCCGCCGTTCCAAAAAAAGGTTCGGCACGAAGCCCGCATTTTTTGCACTGGGCTTACGGCGTGCTGATCCACTGTTTCGTCATTACTATTCCCGAGCCTTGCAACCGAGCCGGAAGCGTCAGGCGAATGCAGGATTCCTGCGCTCGTAGAGCGTCCCAGCTTGGTCAGCACAACCTGACGATACGCGCCATCTTGGCGGCAAAGGCATTTGACGCAGCTGAATTGTCACGATCAGACGGCAGTTGGATCCTCATTGGATGGCCAGTGTTGCAAAAATCACAGGCTGGAGATCGGACTTGCGCCCTGGTGAATTTCCGCCACCGCATCGGGGTCGGTCTTCAACCCGGCAACTTCGACTTCCCAATTATAATAGAGACCGCGGCCGGGGCTTTGGCGGAGAGGGTCAGTCCTGGCGATGCCTCTCTCGAGCCGGCCTACATTGCAGCTGCCAGGCGGTTGGTTGAGCGCGGAGCCGTCGCGATAACCAGGGACTGCGGCTTCAGTATCTGGTGCCAGGCTGCACTGGCCACGTCTGTCAAACTTCCCGTGGCCATGTCGAGCCTGCTACTGGCGCCCACGCTCCTCCGGCAGCTTCCGGCCGGCGCAAAGCTCGCCGTCTGGCCGCAGACTCAAGACACTGCGGCGAAGAGCTGCTGGGCATGGATTCATCCGCAGGGGCAAGAGTAGCCATCGGCGGCATCGAAGGTAATACGCGGCCGGCTAGTGTTACCGAAATGGAGTCCCCGGGTTGCAGTCTGTGTCGCGACTTCGCGCCGCACATCCCAAGATTGACGCACTCCTATTTGAATGTACATTGTCCCCGATGGTGACGTCAGCAATCCGTCGTAGGACAGGACTGCCCATCTATGACGCCGCGCCCCTTTATCGAATGACATTCGCGTCCGTGGCTTGACCGCTTGGAGGCCGTCAGGTGCTTGAGCGCGGCAGTCTCAAGTTTTAAGGGGTGGCAGCGTGGAATCTGCTCCTCGCGAAAGAAGGAAGCCCCAGGCGACTTTCGATCGTATATGCCGCGGCTAGGACGGAGGTGTCGGAATAGCGCGCGCCGACCAGTTGTAGCCCGACGGGCAGCCCTTGATCATCCAGGCCCGATGGAATCGATGCTGCTGGTTGCTGGGTCAAGTTGAAAGGGTAGGTGAAGGGCGTCCAGTCCACCCACCCCTTGTAACTATCATCCGGCACATTTCGCCCGACGGGGAACGGCGCGATAGGCATCGTCGGTGTGACCAAGAGATCGTAATTTTCGTGGAACTTCGCCATCAGAGCGGAGAGCTCGAACCGCATCGCCTCAGCTTCCTGAAATTCGGTAAGGGTGATCTTCAGCCCGCGTTCGGCACCTTCCAGAAAGCCAGGATCTAGTAATTGTCTTTGCTGTTTGTTCATTCGTGACACAATACGGGCGGCGCCAGCGAACCAGAATGTAGAAAACACCTCCACCGGATCCGCAAATCCCGGATTGACTTCGGCCACCTCGGCCCCAAGAGCTCGAAGCTGGTCGATCGCATTATCGGTAACGTTTTGGATATCTCGCGCCACCTTGACATAGCCGAGGTTCCGACTGTAGCCGATCCGCAGGCCCCTGATGGTGGTCTTTGCTGGATCGGGGTCGAGACCTAGGTACGCCGGACCCGCATAGCCATCGCGAGCGTCCTTTCGTGCAATCACATTCATCATCAGGATCGCATCCGCAACGGTGCGGGTCACCGGCCCCAAATGAGACAGCGTTGTCATGGCGCTAGCTGGCCATTGCGGAACGATGCCGAAGGTTGGCTTGAAGCCGAAGGTCCCCGTGAAGCTCGCCGGTATCCGGATTGATCCCCCGCCGTCGCTACCCTGATGAAGAAAGCCAAGGTTGAGCGCAGCCGCAACTGCCGCCCCTCCCGACGACCCGCCTGGTGTCAGGTCAGGATTCCAGGGATTGCGGGTGATCCCGTAGACCGGGCTGTCTGTTACCCCTTTCCAGCCAAATTCTGGAGTGGTTGTCTTGCCCAGGATAACGCCACCGGTCTCACGGATACGGGCTGGAACAGGGGCGTCTTCAGTCCAGGGTCCCTCGGTGCTGCCGGACAATGAGCCACGTCTTGTCGGCCAGCCTCGTGTCAAGGTGAGGTCTTTGATGGTGGCCGGAATGCCATCTAGTACTCCGGCTGGTTCCCCCTTCATCCATCGACCCTCCGAGGCCCGGGCAGCAGACCTGGCCCCTTCGTGGTCGACGAGGCAAAATGCGTTCAGCGCCGGGTTGTTGGCGTCGATGCGGCTGAGACAGTCATCGACGACTTCAACAGGCGAGAGCTGCCGCCTTCGGTAGAGTTCCAGGCATTCGCACGCCGACAGACCCTCAAGAGATGTTGGCACGGATGAACGAGTTTTCATTTTACGAGGTCCGCTACATTCAAGCCTGGCATAAGACGGCAGTTATTCATTCGTTCTGCGGCCCTTGTCAGACCGATCATCAAGACGTCGGACGGGATCCCAACGTGTTCTCTACGAGCTTGATCCAGTACGATGTTCCATAAGGAATCGCCTCGTCGTTGAAATTGTAGGCAGGGTGATGCAGGCCGGCGCTGTCACCGTTCCCGCACCAGACGAAAGCACCCGGCCGCGCCTGCGCCAGGAAGGAGAAATCTTCCCCCCCCATTACCGGTGGCGTCTCGAGCACATTGTTTTCACCGGCCACGCCCTTGGCCGCGCTTCTCGCAAGGTCGGTCTGCTGGACCTCATTGAAGAGAATTGCGTCGAAGCTCTGAAATTTAATATCTATCTTCGCGCCGGTTATCTGGGCGATGCCGGCGACCACTTCGCCCACCCGCTCCTTCACGAACTTGCGCACCTCCGGCTTTAGCGTCCGCATGGTGCCCACCAACTCCGCTGTTTGCGGAACGACGGGGACTAGTCTCTGCCCGGACTGGAACTGGTGGAACGAAATTCCTGCCGAGTCGACAGGGTCAATGTTCTGAGCCAGGATATGCTGCAGGGCCGTCACAAGCTGAGCGCCGACCAGAATCGGATCGATGCATTCATGAGGCCTTCCAGGGTGCCCCCCTCGCCCTTCAATGCTAATTTCTATGCTATCAGTTGCCGCCATCACTGGACCTTGCCGGATTCCGAAGACACCTACCGGCAAGCCCGGACGATTGTGCATTCCGTAGATGTGCTCGATGCCGAACCGCTCCATCAAACCGTCATCTAGCATGGCAACGGCGCCGGTACCGATCTCCTCGGCAGGTTGGAAGATCATGACCGCCGTTCCAGCGAAATTCCGAGTATCGGCAAGATAGCGCGCGGCACCCAACAGCATCGCGGTGTGGCCGTCATGCCCACACGCATGCATCAAGCCCTTGTTCTTGGACGCATAGGGCAGATCGGTCGCTTCGTTGATCGGCAGCGCATCCATGTCAGCGCGCAATCCGATAACCTTTGGGTTACCGTCGCTCACGACGCCGTTGCCCTTGATGACGCCAACGACGCCGGTTTTGCCGATGCCGGTCGCGACGGCGTCGCAGCCGAATTCGCGCAGGCGCTCGGCGACAAATGCCGAAGTACGGGGGATGTCGAAGCCCAGTTCGGGATGTGCATGGATGTCCCGGCGCCAAGCCACTATCTCGGGGAGAAACTCTGCGACGCTATTGAGAATTGCCACGGGGACTTTCCTTTCTTGCCGGTTGCAGGCGAATTTCACGCTTTGTCCTTGCGAGAGCCGGGAGACCCGTTTCCGCGCTGCCGGGAGCACAGCATCCTCTGTGCGACGTAGGCACCCCAGCTATTCCGCCGACTGAAGCCGCTCCAATTAGCCGGGGACCGACAATCCTGAATTCCGCTCCGCCCAGAATGTAGCAAGTGCCAAAGAGCTTGGTTGCGCGAAGGGCGCCTTGGTCCCGCAGAATATCATCGTTTTTTGGTCATTGGCGCATAACACCTGCAGGCTGAGAGGAGGTGCCCTGGTATATATGCGGGACCATTCAAAATAGGACAGCCGACATTCAGAAGTGCGGGACAACTGCGACCCGCGGAAGGCGCGTGGTGGTTGCCTGGGCGGGCTCTTTTGAAGGCTACTCTTCAGCAATTGGCAGAGCAAACGACGCCTTGATCCGATCCATTACAACGATTGTCTTGAACCCCTTTACTTCAAGATGTTCGTAAAAAAAACGACGGGTAAACGCCTCGTACTCGGCCATGTCCTGAGCAGAGACCGTAATAATAAAATCCGCTTCACCCGTAACGTAGTAAGCGTTCATGATCTCAGGCGTCCGCCGAATTGCCTGCTTGAAACGATCGATGATATCGGCGCGATCGCGCTCGAGAGTGATGGATACCAGCAGGAGCAGGGGCCGACCGACGGCTTCCGGTGAAACTATGGCAACGTCCGCTTCGATGACGCCAGCGTCTCGAAGTCGCTTTAATCTCCGCTGACAAGCGGTAGCCGATAGTCCGGCAAGTTCGCCCAATTCCTCTGTCGTAAGGCGATTGTTGCGCTGCACGACGTTGAGAATCTTCCGGTCAATTCGATCCAGATCCATTCACAATCTCTGCTCATGATGATATCGGCCAATGCCAAGGCCGCCAGTCCGTACGTCCAAAATGTAGCAAGTGCCAAACGCCCTCTCGGCGCTAAAGTCGGTCCAAGTCGCAGAAAATCGGCGTTTCTTTCGCCATCTGCGCACAATACCGGCATAGTATAACTATCTGAGGGGTGCCGCTGAATCGATGGGCGTTGCTGGTGAGCAGTTGCGGGCCAGCGCAAGAACGGCAGATTCGATCGGGTGGGGGCGATCCCCGGTCGAAAAGATCCTACCGATCTCGTTGCTCAGGCGCAGAAAACATGAGTTGCAGCACGCTCGCATCAGTTCGAGGCAAGCGTGTTAGGGAGCGACATCACCAAGGGTGTCGGCGTTGCAGCATAAATCGGAGACCATGAGAGTCAGGCTATGAACCGGCCCCGGCTTTCGGATGCCTTACGGCCCTCGCGCGTCGGCCGCGAGTGAACTATGATCCGCATGGGTGTGGGGCTGGAGGAGAAGGTCGTCGGCTCAGTCAGGCTAACGTCGCTCCAAGCACTGGTAAGAAGCCCTATCCGCGGTCTGAGAATTACCCAAATTGATCTCTCGTGAGGCAGTTGTTGCAGCTGCATTCCGTCGAGACGCTTCAGTGATCCGCGAGAATGGCTCGCGATCTCTGCGTGAATCGCGGTTTGGCGCAGGAATGCGGCGTGGGAGACCGAATGTTAGACCAAAGTCGGCACGAGCACCGTGTAAAATGGGCAGGTCAGCGCAGACCAGTCTGGCGGCATTCTTACCCTTGCCGGAACGATCGCCTGAACAAGGTAGCTCAACCGCCGTCCGCACTCCCAGGAGAGAAAGCCATATGCTTCCCTTGGACATCCTCCGAAAGGAGTTTCCAGCCACAGCAAACGCCATCTACATGGATGTCGCGAACCAGGGCCTCATATCAAGCACAACATTGGCTTCAATCGAGCCTCATTTGAACAATCGGCTGCATGGCCTAAACGACGAAGAAAGAATGCTCGAACACGTCGAGCGTACTCGCGCTAGGTTCGCACAATTTATCAATTCAGATCACGATGAAATTGCAATTACCAAGAATGCATCGGAAGGCATCAACATCATCGCTAATGCGATCGATTGGAGAGATGGAGACAACGTCGTTCTATGCCCAAAATTGGAACACGCAAATAATATCTTGCCATGGATTCAGATCAGAGACCGCTACAATGTCGAGTTGCGAGTCGTAGAGCCGGATAACGGCTCAATTCCCCCTGATGCATTCGTAAAGGCGATTGATTCTCATACCCGCGTTGTTGCCTTGGCGACGGTGACGATGGTTCCGGGGTTTCGGACCGTCATGGAGCAGATATCCGAAGCCTGTAGGCACTACGGTGCATTTCTTTTGGCGGACGCGACGCAATCTGTTGGGATACTCCACACCGACGTCAATCGACTTGGCGTAGACGGTGTAGCAGTGTCCACTGTGAAGGGTTTGATGGGTCTTTATGGATCGGGTTTTTTATATTGCCGTAAAGAATGGGCCGATCGGCTGAGCCCGGCCTATCTTGCGCGCTTCAGCGTAGATTTCGGAAACGCGCCAGAATCAGCTCCGGTACCTAGTTTTGTAAAGTTGCGCTCTGGCGCGCCCCGCTTTGATATCGGGCATTACAACTTCCCTGGCATGTTGGCTGCATATGCATCAATGGGCCAGCTACTTGATATCGGAACCGAGGCGATCGACCAGAGCGTTACCTCACTCGCAAAACGTATGGCCACTGGTCTCTTAGATATCGGGCTTCCGGTCTGCGGCGGGCCACCAGGCGCTCACACTGGAAGTATCGTAGCCGTTGGCGATTCCAGCGATCTTGTTGAAGGGCGCCCAGTCGACGCCCGCATTCGGTCGCTTCACGAGCATTTCACGAAGAACGGGGTAATCGTCTCAATACGCAGAGGCATGCTCCGGTTTTCCCTGCATCTTTACAACACCGCCGATGAAGTCGATCGCGTAATCAATCTGGCCAAGAGCTGGTCGAAGTAAGAGCGACACGGCTAGTTCATGCACACAGGAGAGTACATGTCGACCCAGAGCGCCGAGACTATCGGACTTCTCCAAGATCTTATAAAGATCGAGAGCATCAATCCATCGCTGTCGCCAAAAGGTAGTGGAGAGCAAGGTGTAGCCAAGTTCCTCGAGGGTTTTTGCAAGGAGCGGAAGCTGGCTTACGGGATACAGGAGGTGGCCGATGGTCGCTCGAATTTCCTGACCTGGGTACCTGGGAAAGAACCCGATAGGCGTATTCTATTCATTGCTCATATGGATACCGTTCCTATCGATAGGTGGGAATCAGATCCATTCTCGGGTGAGCAACGGGACGGGCGAATATATGGGCGAGGTAGCTGCGACACAAAAGGCTCACTTGCAGCTATGTTGATTGCGCTTAGCTCACTTGGTGAACGGCAGCCCCGGGCCACGGTTGTTGTGGCAGCCAGCATTGACGAAGAGTACCGCAAACTTGGCGCCCGCGCTATAGCCGATTCCGGTGTCGCTTATGAGGGTGCGGTAGTCGGTGAACCCACCGAATTAGAGCTCGTTGTAGCTCACATGGGTTCTGTCCGCTGGCAAATCGAGGTTCAGGGTGTACCGGCTCATACGTCGAAGCCTCATCTCGGAGTGAACGCGATCACGGGCATGGCCAAGGTGGTATTGGCACTTGATGAGCACCATCGATCCCTTGTGTCTCGGGCGCAGCACCCATTGGTAGGGTCATCACAGCTGACCGTGAGCCTCATCGAAGGAGGTTTGGAACTTACCACTGTACCGCCGGTATGCCGTATCTGGGTCGATCGGCGTCTCATACCCGGGGAGCGGCCGCAGGACGCGTTGGCGGAGGTAGAAAGCATACTGGAAGGCCTTCGCCAGG
Organism: Mesorhizobium sp. WSM4976; assembly: GCF_029625685.1. NCBI lineage: Bacteria > Pseudomonadati > Pseudomonadota > Alphaproteobacteria > Hyphomicrobiales > Phyllobacteriaceae > Mesorhizobium > Mesorhizobium sp. WSM4976. Next base: position 52,499 of record NZ_JARTVT010000026.1, on the reverse strand, counting down.
GCGAAGACAAGATCAATGTTCGGTCATTGCTTCCCGCATTGGAAGACCCGCCTCCAATCAGTTCCGGGTCGAGCAAAATTGCAGCAGTCGCAGGAGCGGCTTGTGCCCACGTCGCGGGGACCGGAGAGCAGAAGGGAGCCACCGGCGGCTCGGATGCAAATCAGCTGTCATTGGCTGGGATCCCGTGTGTGATTATCGGACCCGGGCGTACTGCCCAAGCCCATACGAACAACGAGTTCGTTGAAATCGATCAACTGACCAAGGCTGCTGATTTGTACCAGAGAATCATGCTCACATATTAGGAGTGGCCGGCCTGATGGGGGTGCTCAAACCCCGTCCATTGGGCCGCGGACGCCCCGGATGCTGCATGAGCGTGGCGGCCGCAACGTCCCGATCTTCGCTGGTCTCGTCGGCGCTTCCCACGTAGATCTTGCCGCCCGTGCTTGAAATTCTGTTGCGACAGGCAGAGTGCGTCTTCACCATAGGGAGGGCATGATCTTCCACCGGAGACGCAGAGCCACCGAAAATTTGGCGCTCATATGCGGATAACGTACGGCAAGTGCCTAGGAAATGCAGATTTTCCGCGACAAGAAGAAATCCTCGGGGAAAACAGCCTCTTGTGACGTGATACGAAGAGAAAGTATGCGGACAGGACGAATGCCTGATCCGTTCGAGGAATGCCTGTTTTGAAGGACTCGACGAGATGAAATATGAGAAGCCATTTCCGCCCGAGGAGTTTCGGCGTCGTGTTCATGACGTGAAGCAGCGGATGGAGCGAGCGGGGCTGGACTTGCTGATCTGCCAGGATCCCGCGAATATGTATTGGCTTACCGGCTTTGACGGCTATTCGTTCTACGTGCCTCAGGTGGTCTTAGTGCATCTCCAGTCGGACATGCCCCTCTGGTTCGGACGTTTCGTCGATGTAAATTCCGCTTATATAACGACGGATCTGCCTAGAGAAAATATAAGCTCATTTTCCGATCATAGACTTCAACATCCAGAATTACATCCATTTGACGATCTTTGCGAGCTTATCAATTCGCGCGGCTGGGGATCTGATCGAATCGGTGTCGAGCTTAACGCCCACTTCTATACTGCCCGAGCACATCAACATCTCGTCAAAGGCCTTCCGAATGCAAAATTCTCTGATAGCCGCGAATTAGTCAATTGGGCACGGCTTATAAAATCTGACCTTGAACTAGTCTACATGAGAGAAGCGGGCCACCTTGCAACGCATACGATGCAGACGGCAATCGCTAACCTAAGGCCTGGAGTGCCGCAACATGAGGTCGTCGCGGAGGTGTACCGGGCCCAGACACGAGGGGTGGACGGTAAATATGGCGACTCTAGCGGTCCTCCTCTTATCCAGACTAGCGAACAAACGAACGCTCCGCACCTCAGTTGGACCGAGGAGCCCTTGCCGACCTCTGGCCTGGTTCTCATGGAGTTCGGCGCCACCCGACGCCGCTACTGTGCGCCGCTGTGCCGCACCGTCCACATCGGAAAGCCACCCGCAGAGGTCTCGCGTCTTGCTGAGGTTATAGTGGAAGGCGGGGATGCTGTGCTCGAGATGGCAAAGCCTGGTACCGTCGTTGAGGAGCTTAATGCGGTGTGGCAAGATATCCTCAAGCGGAACGGGTATATCAAGATAGGCCGCTCCGGCTATTCAATCGGACTCAACTTCCCGCCGGAATGGGGCGAACGCACGGTTAGTATTCGCGCGGGCGACAAGACCATCCTACAACCAGGAATGTGCTTCCATTTTCAGTCGGGGGTTAGGCTCGAAGGGTTCGGCGCCGCCATCTCTGAATCATTTATTGTAACCGAAAGGGGCGGTGAGCGATTGGCAGATGTTGATCGCCGCTTGATCGTCGTGGACTAGGTGATTTGGATGTGACCCAAATCGTTTTGCGATCTCACTGGGTCCGTTCGAAGCCGGTTGAAATTTGTTTCTGCGGCGAGCGGATGAACGGATCTAGCTTAAGGACGGCGCTGTCTGAGAGGTGCGGCATGCCCAACCTCTGGGACAGGAGAATCTCGCCTAGCACATGAGTTCTCTGCATCAGCGGAGATTAAGATCCGTAGGCCGAAATGAGCCACCTGTGACGCGAGCGCGGCGTGAACGTTGCCCCATTCTACAAATGCGCGGATGACGCAAGAGGACTTAGCTTTTGAGGAGCATTGAGGACGAGTTTACGCGCGCCTGAAGCGGGCTCTTGCCAACCCTGCGCGCCGGTGGGAACGCGAGTATGGTCCGCCCCGTCCGTGCAACACGTCGCGACATCAGCACACGTTGTTCCCGATAGATGGCTCGGCAGCGAAGCTCGCCTTTTGCCCGGGGCTCGCTTCATCCTTTTCTGCTGTTTCGTGCGACTTCACCACTTCACCAAGTGAATGTCTGGGTTATCGCGGGGACCTCAATTTCGGGACCCCAAGACCTCCTTCCGAATGAAGTCGTCCGCGATGCCATCGTGTCTGAAGCGGTCGCGGTCACCCTGCACAGTGCCGGACGAAAGTAGCCTTGCGGCGAGTTCCGTCTAAGATTCGAGGCGGTTGCGCCTGCGTCAGTGCGCCTGATCGGTGTCGGTCGAGAACTTAATGCCACGAGGCCAGATCGGGAACTCGGGATCGGGAGATCGGCGCTGGAACCAACTACTTTCCGCGCCGCCGGCGACCAGCGCGACCTTCGCTCGCGGTCGCTAAGCCTCCTGGCAAGTGAAGTTGTGAGCCGTGTCCAATTCTACGCGAATTGGCTGCTGTTTGCAGGAATGCAGCTAAAGGGGCATCAACTGCGCTGCCGATCGGCGCTGTGGCAGCAATAACCTAAAGGCATCAGCATACCATTGGAGTCTTAGATGAGGGGTACGTCAATCACGGCATTACGCAGGCTCAAACGGCCAGACCTTTTGCGTGGTGATGCGTATCTGAACGGCGCCTGGCTCTCCAAATCAGATACTCTTGCCGTGTTTGATCCTGCCAGCGGTGACGAGATCGCTCAAGTTGCGGCTTGCGCAGACGCCGACGTTGACGACGCGGTCCATTGCGCAAGAGCAGCGTTCCTCAAGTGGCGCGACATGCTTCCGTTACAGCGTGGTGCATATCTGCGGAAATGGGCGGCAGGCATGCGGGAGAGCGCCGAAGACCTGGCTGTCATCATAACGGCCGAGCAAGGAAAACCGATTGCTGAAGCCCGCGGCGAAGTTTCATACGCTGCCGGCTTTTTAGATTGGTTTGCAGGGGAAGGGGAGCGGGCTTACGGCGAAACGATTCCCAGCCATCTCCCCGCAAGCAGGCTGGCCGTGCATTTGCAGCCGATCGGGGTGACTGTCGCCATTACGCCATGGAACTTCCCAGCGGCAATGATCACCAGAAAGGCTGGAGCTGCACTGGCCGCTGGCTGCACAATGATTGTAAAGCCGGCACCCGAAACGCCACTGTCGGCCCTCGCGCTTGCCCGCCTTGCCGGGGATGCTGGCATTCCGCCCGGCGTGTTTCAGGTGATCACGGGCGAAGCTCCGCCACTTGCCAAACGGCTGTTGTTGCATACCCACGTGCGTGCGTTCTCTTTTACGGGCTCCACCGAGGTCGGCAGAATCCTTCTCGAGCAATCCGCGAAGACAGTGAAGAAAGTCTCGCTCGAACTTGGCGGCAATGCTCCTTTCATCCTTTTCGGCGATGCGCCGATCAACGCTGCGGTCGCCGGTTGCATGGCAGCCAAGTTCGCGACATCCGGTCAGGACTGTCTCGCGGCAAACCGGATTTATGTGCAGCGAGAGATTTACGAGCATTTTACGGAAAAATTTGCCGAGGCCACCAGTAAACTAAAGGTCGGGCACGGATTGGAGCCAGGTGTCGACATCGGTCCGATGACAAAGACGTCTGGTGCTGACAAATGCAGGCACCAGGTTTCTGAGGCTCTAGCAGCCGGGGCTCGAATGGTAGCAGGCGCACAGCACAATTCGCTTGGCGGGAACTTCGTCACGCCGGCCGTGCTTGCTAATGTGACCGATGACATGGTGATTGCGAAGGACGAAACGTTTGGACCTGTCGCTGCAATCCTGCCCTTCGACGACGAACGGGAGGTGGTCGCGCGAGCCAACAATTCCGAGATGGGACTTGCGGCCTACGTCTATACCCAAGATCTCAACCGAGCCATGCGGCTCTCCGACCGGCTCGAATATGGCATGGTTGCCGTGAATACTCCAAAATTTACGGGGCCGGGCATTCCGTTCGGCGGCTGGAAACAATCCGGCCTTGGTCGCGAGGGCTCAAGGCACGGTCTTATCGAATATCTCGAACCCAAATACCTCTGCATCGGCAACATCGCGGCCTGAAAGGAAGCATTCAATGACCATCAACATCAAAGAGATCACCGAAAAGGACCGCAACTCGGTCTTGCATCCTTTCACTCAGCTTAAAGATTTCGCCACTGGCAAGCTCGGCGACCCAACGATCGTGGTGACAGGGAAGGGGATCCGCATCCAGGACGCGCATGGCAACCAATTTATCGATGGCTTTGCCGGCCTATACTGCGTCAATGTCGGGTATGGCCGCACGGAAGTCGCCGATGCGATCTCGCGTCAGGCCTATCGCTTGGCGTATTACCACTCCTATGCGGCGCACACGACCGACGAGCTTGCGATCCTCTCCGATCGCCTTGTGAAGATGGCGCCGGGCAAGATGAGCAAGGTGTTCTATGGCATGTCCGGCTCGGATGCGAACGAGACCCAGGCCAAGCTTGTTTGGTACTACAACAACCTGCGTGGCAAGCCGACCAAAAAGAAGATCATCTCCCGTGAACGCGGCTATCACGGCTGCAGCGTCGTGTCGGGCTCGATGACGGGCATGAGCTTTTATCACGACCACATGGACCTGCCACTTCCGCAGATTGTTCACACGGGTGTTCCACATCATTACTGGGGCGCAACCCCGGGCGAAACCGAGCGCGAATTCTCCGCTCGCCGCGCCGCCGAGCTTGATCAGTTGATCGAGCGGCTCGGCCCGGACAACGTCGGCGCCTTCATTGGCGAGCCCGTCCTCGGCACAGGTGGTATCACGCCTCCGCCGGAAGGCTATTGGGAAGCGGTACAGACGGTCCTCAAAAAACATGATGTGCTGCTGATTGCCGATGAAGTGATCACAGGGTTCGGCCGCACCGGTTCCATGTTCGGCTCACAGCACTATGGCATCGAGCCAGACCTCATCACGATCGCTAAAGGTTTGACGTCGGCCTACTTCCCGCTTTCAGCGGCAATCGTCGGTGAGAAGGTGTATAAAGTCCTGGAGGATGGAGCCGACAAGGTCGGGGCATTCTCGCACGGCTACACCTACTCTGGTCATCCGATCGGCGCCGCCGCGGCCAACGCGGTCCTCGATATTGTCGAGAAAGAAGACCTCCCCGGCAATGCGCGTGACGTCGGCGCGTTTTTCCAGGCGCAGTTGCAGGAGAGGTTCGCGCAGTTGCCGATCGTCGGCGAAGTGCGGGGCGTCGGTCTTATGGGCGCAATCGAGTTCGTTGCCGATCGCGACAATCGGAAGCGTTTCGATCCGGCGCTCAAGGTAGGTGCGCGAATCTCGAAGGCCGCCCGTGACCGTGGTCTTATCGCTCGGGCCATGCCGCACGGGGACATTTTGGGCTTTGCTCCGCCGCTGGTTACAACCAAAGCTGAGGCGGAGGAGATTGTTGCAATCGCAGAAAGCGCCGTGCGCTCGGTTATGGATGAGCTTGTTCGCGAGAGTGAGAAAATCTGAATGAGTTGGGCCATCTTGTCGTAATCAAGGCGCAAACTCAAGCGACGGCCTGATCGGCTTGCGGGGCTGCCAGCTGAGCTGGTGCCGCGTTCCGCTCATTGAGTTTTCGGCGGAATTCAATGCAGACACTGCTCAGGAGGAACTGGTGGCCAATTCGACCGCACTCAATCCCTGGGAATGGCCTGAAAGCCATTGGCGGCGGCGCATCAACAAAGTCAGAGCGGGCAAGGCACTAAGACCAATGTGGCCCGGCGGTAAACGCTGTGCCTTCGCCATCTCGTTCGACGTCGATCATGAGTCGAACGAATTGCGCAGGGGAGGGCGATCGCTAAGCAGATTATCCTGGGGTCAGTACGGGAGCCGACGAGGGATGCCTCGGGCTTTGGAACTCTTGAGAAAGTACGACGTTCCGGCGAGTTTTTTCGTTCCCGCTGTGATCGCTCAGTTGTATCCAGACGAGCAACGCGCAGTTGTCGATGAAGGCCATGAAATTGGCATGCACGGCTGGATACACGAGCTAAACTCGGAACTGAGCGCAGAGAGCGAGCGCTCTTTAATGATGAGGAGTGCCGACACTCTTGAAAAAATCACTTCCAAACGCCCGACGGGAATTCGAACGCCTTCCTGGGATTTTTCCGACGCAACTCTACGGATCATACGTGAAACCGGATTGACATACGACTCATCCCTTATGGCCGATGATAGTTGCTATGAGCTGCTGGAAGACGAGGAACCCACGGGAGTGATTGAAATACCGGTCGAATGGATTCGAGACGATGCCACTTATCTTTGGATGAGTCCCGATGGGTCTTCACGGCCAGATTTATCAGTCGACGACGTGCTTTCTGTATTTATTCGGGAGTTCGAAGGGGCCTATCAAGATGCCGATTTATTTCAGCTGACTCTGCATCCACACGTCATTGGATATCGCTCACGGATCTGGATCGTAGAAGAATTAATTCGACGCGCCAAAGCAAAGGGTGACGTTTGGTTCGCCACACATCATCAGGTCGCCGAGCGTGCGTCCTCATGTCTCTGAAAACTCTCAGACAGGAACGCCGGTAGAGTGCGGTGTTCTTGGGGCGGCGCAAGCCGTCCTGCGCCTCGACCGTTGCGGCGGTCACCAATGGATTTGGAATGACGCGGATCATCCGCTGTCCGGTATTCGCTTTCAGAGCGGGTACAGTGGGAGTTCTTATCTTGGAGGAGGACTACAATCTTGATTGACACGACCTTTGCCGGAAAAACGGTGCTGATTACCGGCGGGTGGCGCGCTTGGCCCGGCCAGTGCCAAACTGCTGGCGGCGGGTGGAGCGGATTTGGTGTTGGCTGACCTGTCGCAAGAGGCTCTGGACCAAACTCTGGCCGCCTGTCCTGGTGCCCGTTGAGTTGTCTGCGACGTGACCGATCCGGCGATGCTGGAAGGGCTGGTCGACCTCGCCCGCGAGAGCTTTGGCCGGCCGGTTGAGGGCTTGGTCGCGGCCGCTGGCATTACGGTGCGATGAAGCGGCTGATAGACGTGAAGGGTACGAAGCCATGTTCAGCTTCAACGTCGGGGCCATTTGGCGAATCTGCAAGCTGCATCCCGCAGATGCGCGAGCTTGGCCGCGGATCGGTGGTGCTCTTCAGCTCGACTGCTGGTCTGCAGGCCTCGAAGGACGTGCCGATCTATTCGGTGACCAAGGCGGCGGTTGTGATGATGACTCGCACGCTGGCGCTGAACCACGCGGCAGAAATATCCGCGCAAACTGTGTCTGCCCCGGAACCATCGCCAGCCGTTGGCCGAGGCCGGCGTCGCCTTCGCCCGGGGAGAAGCGGCACAGGTCGAGCGCCGGACGAAGATCATCGCTGCGCATCCGATGGGCCGAATGGGGTTGCCGTCCGAGGTGGCGACAGCTGTCGGCTATCTGCTGGACGATGCGGCGGGCTTCACCATCGGCGCCGCGCTTACGGTCGACGGAGGCAGCCTTGCCTAAGCTCCGGTCAGAAACACTGTCGTCGTCACCGGCGCGGCGCGCGGGATCGGTGCCGCAACAGCGGCGTGGCTTGGCTCGGAAGAGGCGTGGGTGTTGCTAGTGGATGTTCTGGATAAAGTGCACGACACAGCTGCGGGCCTTGGCCAGACGGCGCTCGTCTGCGATCTGGCCATGCCCGACGCCGCAGGGCGGGTTCTGGCCGCCTTGGATGCCGCAAGGATCGAGACGCTCGACGTCCTCGTGAACAATGCCGGCATTGGCGGTTCGAAGTCGCTCGCCGATACTGACGATGCCTTTTGTTCCCGCTGATCGATATCAACTTGCGTGCAGTCATCAGCCTGACCCGCGAGTTGCGGCCGCGGATGCGCCAGCCGGGCGGGCGGATCATTAATGTCAGCTCGATCCTCGGGCTTACGGGCTATCCCGGAACGGTAGGCTATTCGGTGGCCAAGGCCGGGATCGCGTATCTCACGCTCCAGCAGGCCGGCGAGCAGGGCCTGTAGGGTATAACCGTGAATGCGGTGGCGCCCGGCGTGGTCCCCACCGACATGACTCGAGCGCTGCACGTACGCAGCTACCAACGCCTGATGGTCGCGCCAATCCGCTCGAGCGCGTCTCCTCGCCGGAGGAGCAGGCGGCGGTGATCGCCTTCCTGCTTCGGACGACGCGTTCTACGTCTCGGGCGCAGTGATCCCCGTCGACGGCGGCTCCCGCCTGTCACAGTAGAGAAGAATAGCGCAATTTAAGCCTATACACAGGATGGCCCTGCAATTCCCGGATGCAGACCGACTCTGCCGGTAACCGGTTCCGGTGGTCGATCCTGTTAGCGGCGCCATTACCCGGCGCACATTTGATCGCGGTGGTGGGCAAGTTGAATTTACCCTTCGCGCGCTTCCCAGCGATCAATATGGCAGTGTCGTACTGCTCGGTCATTGTCGCAACGGTCGCGTTCAGCGTCGGCGCGAACCACAGCGCCTTGGCCACACCAGGTTGTAGCAGACGGATCGCCTCAGTGACCCGCCGAAGAAGCTGAGGCCGTCAATCCAGTCGGGCAGCTTTTGAGTCAGAGTTGGCAAAGGCTGCTCGAACTGAACGACTGTTGAGGAAAGCCTTTGCAGGCGCGGCGGGCGCGAGCACCGCGGGGAGCCGCAAAAAGGCACGCGGAGAGCTCTGCTGAGGCTGCAGTCAACTCAGCGTCCTTGGGAGCATATTGAAGTAGTATTTGCCCATCTCTCCCTGTTATGGCGATTTGAGAAGCAAAAAGCCCGTTCAGCGTTTAGCTTGGAGAATGTGCCCACTGCACTGCTCGCCCGCGAATCACCGATATTATGCAGATTTAGGAGCTCGACGCCGATCTCCTGCATTTGTTGGCGAGGATTGCTGGAAGAGTACCCATTCAATGCACTAAAATCCTGGAGTGGTCTGATCCTCATATTGTAAGTGTAGGCTGGCCTGATGCGGCTGGTTCCAAGTCTTCACAAAGGTTCCAACTACGCCTCCTCCCAAGGCGCATCGGCCCGGCAGCGAGTTCAATCTCCTGCCGGGCGTTGTAACTATTTGCGCACATTGGCCGATTCGGACCTTCAACGGGTTGGGCGGCTGCTGGCTGTCGGAGCAATGTAAAACTGGCTCATAGGCAAGAGTTAGATTGATGAGCAGTCTTGCGGACCAAGTCGCCGATCCAAATTCGCCAGGAGCATTTGCGCCCCTCAGAAATCCGAGCTTTCGTTCAATCTGGTTCGCCACGCAGGTCAGCTCGCTCGGCTGGTTGATGCAGACTGTTGCCATCAGCTGGCTGATGGCTACGATTTCGACTTCCGATCTGATGGTCGCGCTGGTTCAGGCTTCTTCAAACCTGCCAGCGTTCATCTTATCCGTCTTCGCCGGGGCCTTGGCTGATAATTTCAGCCGGCGCCGGGTCATGTTCGCCGGCCGGTGCCTTATGGTATTGGCATCTGCGATGCTGACGGCTTTTGTGGTGCTGGGCTTTGTCGATCCGTGGATGATCCTCGGCTTCAGCTTCTTGATCGCATGCGGCGGCGCTCTCCACGATCCAGCCTGGCAGGCCTCGGTTGGCGATATGGTGAACCGACGCGACGTTCCCGCCGCCGTCACGCTCCTCTCCGTTGGCTTCAACACTGTTCGGACCGTAGGCCCGGCGCTCGGTGGCATAGTAGTTGCCTCTTTTGGGCTGATGACGGCTTTCGCCGTAACCAGTCTTACCTATCTGGTCCCTTTGGTAACCATATGGCGCTGCAAGTGGATGGTTCGCTCATCACCTCTCCCACGTGAGTCGATGAGGACGGCGATCTATGACGGGCTACGCTTCACGGCGATGTCGTCGGAGATTAAGACGGCGATCACTCGCGGAACCCTCTTTGGTCTGGCGAGCATCGCCATTCTCGCGCTGCTGCCGCTGGTTGTCCGCGACCAGCTGGGAGGCGGACCGCTCGCCTATGGCACGCTCATGGCCGGATTCGGGACAGGCGCCGTCTTCGCCGGCATCTCGAACAGCGTGTTCAGACGGAGCTTGTCACAAGAGCGGCTGATGACGCTCGCATGCGTCGCCTGCGCGGCATGCTCCCTTTCGCTTGCGCTGACTTCTTCGATTGCAGTGGCGGCAATTGCACTCGCCATGGGTGGCGCGGGCTGGGTCACCGCCTGGTCCGGGGTCGGCGTGACCGTGCAACTGGCAAGCCCGCGCTGGGTCGTGGGGCGCACCATCTCGATTTACTATGCATTGATCGATGGCGGCATCGCAGCGGGCAGTTGGGTGTGGGGCACGGTGGCCCAGAACCATTCACTGACCTTGGCACTGGAGGGCTCCGCTGGAGCCCTTCTGCTGGTCGCCGCCACGGGCCTCCTGTTTCCCCTTCGCGAGCGCCGCGAATCCGATCCAGATGCTTTGGAGGACTTCGACGCACCGGCAGTCGCCCTCAATCTCAAGCCAAGAAGCGGTCCCATCGTGGTCAAAGTCGAGTACCTAGTGCCCGAGGAAAATCGCGAAGCATTCCTGGAACTCATGCGGGCGCGCCGGCATGTGCACAGTCGCGTCGGCGCTCGTCATTGGACTCTCCAGCGCAACCTTCAGGAGCCTATGCAATGGATAGAGACATTCCGCACGCCGACCTGGACCGACTACCTTCGCCTGAACCATCGTCTCACGGAAGCAGACAAGGAATTGGGTAAACAAGTGCTGAAATTGCATGCAGGACAGCTTCCGCCTAAAATCATGCTTTTTATCGAGCGACCAACAAGCTCGGCCCTAAAGTCCGATGAATCAGCACGTTATTTTCTCCGACACTGACTCTTCGAGGTTAACCCCTTGTATCTGCACGCAGAGGACTTTGTGCGATGGAAGCGACTGAGCCTCGAACCGGATGGCCATCCGGTTCGAAGCAAGGCGAAGTCGCCCGACACCCCTCCGGCCACAACCGTGGGTGAGCCTGGGATCTTCGCCTTCGTCACGTACGACCGAATAGTCGCTTGGCTCCAATCGCACGCACAAGGCAGGTTACCGTGAACAAGACTATCTGTGGAGTGGATGTTTCGAAAGACTGGCTCGATACCCATGTCGTGCCGAGCGGAGCGGCGGGCCGCTTTCGCAACGATGCGGCAGGCATAGCCGAGCTTGCTGCCTGGTGTTAGGTCAATGGTGTCGAGCTCGTCGTCATGGAGGCCAGTGGCGGCTACGAACGGCTTCCCTTCCTGCTGTCGTGGGAGTTGGGAGTAGCCTGCGGCATGGCCAATGCGAGGAGCGTACGCTGATTCGCCGAGGCGATGGGCTTCCTGGAGAAGACCGACAGGATCGACGCCGCCGTCATCGCCCGCTATAGCGAGGTCAAACGGCTGCAGCCGACGCTGCCGCCGAGCGCGGCCCAGCAGCGGCTCAAGGCGCTGGTCGCCCGGCTTTCCCAGGTAACCGCCGATCTCACCGTCCAGAAGCAGCGCAAGAGCGCTGCCACTGATGCCGATACCATTGCCTGCGTATTCCGATGAAGCCGGCCACCGATTCCGATTTGAAGCCGGCCAGTCATTCCGATTTCATTCCGGCCAGCATTCCGATTTGAAGGCGGCCATTTTTCGGTCTGATCCTGGGTCTCGTTGATGTTTGGGTTGGGTTTTGTTTCAGGTCAAGCTGACGGATAAGCCCGAAAGCGGCACCATGCAAGAATACAATAGGTCCACCGGTTCCATTCTCGCAATACAAAGTCGCGACGGCCCCAATCAATATGCAATGTTCGGTGATCATTGTTTCCTCAGCAAAAGCGAGCCAGATCGGTCTGCATTATGCATATGGGAAGCGAGGCTTCTGGTATTTACTTCATAAGCGTAGCAGCGTCTACAGGCCTTTTGCGCCAATTGCCCCCTAGCCGAACGCAGGAATTCGGCGTAGGCGCCCCAGTTCTTCAACCGCGAATTTGCAGGAAATTCCTAAACAAGCGCGGTGACCGTCTAGTGCATCAAGTTACGCGCGGAGCATCCTCCCCAATGCCTGCATCTGCGGCCTTCTAATCCGATCAATGTGGTCGCAAGCGGGGTGCGACCCGAAGCGCGCAATCACCATCTCCGCCTTTGGCGCTATGTACAGGTTCTGGCCGTAAAGGCCCCGACCTTCAATAGCATCAAGCTCGTCGTGTGATACCCACCATTGGCTTCGGTATGTATAGCCGAATGGGAGGTCCGGCTTGGCGGGGTGGTCGAGATCTTGAAGGTCGTAGACAACACTCGCGGGAACCAGTTGCTTGCCATTACACGAGCCTTCACATCGCATCAGCTCGCCGAAACGCGCCAAGTCGCGCAACGTCACATTGAGTCCGCTATGCGCCCTCGGCATACCGTTTGTCGGGTCGATCTCGACATAGGCGTCTTCTTCGCAGCCCAGTGGCAACCATAAGCGCTCCTCCAACAGTTGTGCGAACGACCGGCCCGTTGCGCGCGACATAACCCAAGCCATAACATTGGTATCGACGCCTTTGTAGACAAATTTGCCGTGCGCCCCTTCCTTTCGTATGGTACGCAGGTATTCGCATCTATATGACTTGTCTACACTTGTGTAATCTTCAGTAAAAGCAACGTTAGTTTGCATGTCCATGACTTGGCGGAGCGTTGCATCTTCCCACCCTGTACCTCGTAATTCCGGCACAAACTGCGATATTGTCTTCCTGTCGTCGAGAATGCCCTCATGCACCAACGCCGCGGCTAGGGTGCCCGCATACGATTTGGTGATTGACTGACACGAATGTTGTACGTGCGGCGCGAGTGCGCCGAAGTATCGTTCGTATATGATCCGCCCCCGATGCAGGACCAAAATGCCGTCGGTGTAGGTGTCGAATAGCGCCTCCTCGAACCGGTTGGTGCGGTCGTCCATGTCGACGAACGTGAGCCCATCGATTTCGGTAGACCTGTTGCTGCACTCAAGCTGCGACGGTCCGCCCCGCCCTCGCCACACTTGGACTGTGGGCCGCAGCTCACGCATATGCGATAGCGACCAGCGAAGCTGAGGAAAGGTCCAAACAGTTTCATTCTCGAATGTTACACGCTTGTCTGGCGGCGGCGGCGCACCGCGCATCCAGCCAAATTCGCGAGGATCCGATGCACGGCCGTCCAGGTATTGCTGTCCGTCGAATTCGAGTACGCTCTCCGACGCGTTACCGACGGTTTGCCGTTGTTTGAATTCTGTCATACATGGGATCCAATTTCATGCCTAGGCGCCCCCGGCGCCAGCTGGCTATCGAGAGTTGCGACCCAACCTCGGGAGTTCGGACTGGACTAAATCACAACATGTTATGATCATAGCAGCGGCAGGCGCGCATTCTATGCGAAATGTCCTCGACAACGCAGCAAATCAGCGTTGTATTGCGGCCGGCGCATACTTGCGGCCCCGCTCTCGCGTGGCAAGTAGGACCTAACTTGCCGAACGCTTCCAGCTACAAGAGGCATGAGCCATCATGCGCAGTATGCCGAGTACATCTCGATTAAACCGGGTCCGAACGGGTTGACAATTGTAACGCGTCTCCGCTGTCCGAGCTACGATGAGTCAAAAATTCTCTGGTCTATCAACGATGTTGACCCAGAGGGATACGTGCGAACTCGCAAGGCAAGAAATCGCGAAATGGCATGGGCGACTCTGCATGTTGGCGACGCGATAGTGGATAACGCCGTCGCCTTCGTAGGTGGGCTCGGCTTGAGTCGTCGCATGCGACGTCTCGAAGCAACCGCCCTGGTCAATAGCGACGTCGACCAGCTCCGAGCCCTTCTTCATGCCGGACATCATTTCGCGGGTGACGAGCTTTGGCGCGGCAGCACCGGCGATCAGCACGGCCCCGACCACGATGTCGGCAGAGAAGCATTCTTCCTCGAGCGCCCCGACGGTTGAGTAGCGGGTGCGCACACGGCCGGCGAAGAGGTCGTCGAGATTAGGGAGGTCGAGATTAGGGAGGTCGAGATTAGGGAGAGAGAGGGGCTTGGACCGCAGTTCCCACGTGACCAGAGTCAGCCCTGCAAGGTGTAATTCAACGCGCCAGTCCAGTTTAGATCCTTCCAAACAAGACGTCTTGTGGCGATGCAATCTGCAGCCTTCGGAGTCCAGCGAGTTGGCGAGTTCGCCGACCTCTCTGAGGCCAGGGTATCCGTGCTTTGTGAAATCGCCAGAGCGATCCGGCGAAAGCCAAGGGTAGTTCGCAGGAAACCTGCATCATCGAACTCGATTTCGCTGAATGCCAACAATGCAGAGCGATAAGGTGTCGTTCGTTAAATGACGGACCGGGATGGGTCCAATCAGCAGGGAGCAATGGCGCACCGCTAAGACACTCCTCTCGGTGGCGACGAAGGTAGCTTTCAAGAAAATAAGAACGAGAAAAAAGGGAACTATAGATGAACAATCATGTAACGACGGTCGTAGTTGCAGTCTCCATGGCGGTTGCGTCGATGTCTTTGTCAGCCAAGGCTTGCGCCGGCGAAGTCCTTGATCGTGTGCTCGCGGCACAGACATTGACGGTAGCGGTCGGGTCCGACTGGGGAGCCTTGTCTCACTTGAACGACCAACATGAACTCGACGGTGATGATGTAGAGGTCGCGAAGGGCATTGCGGACTACTTGGGCGTGAAGATCAAATTCGTGACCCCGGGCTGGGATATCATTCAGGCAGGCCAGTGGGGGGGGCGTTGGGACATGGCCATGGGTCAAATGACGCCGACCAACGATCGCGCCAAAAAATTCGCCTTCCCGGCCATGTACTTCTACGAAGGCGAAGTCGCTGTCGTTCACAAGGATAGCAAAGCGACGAAGCCTTCCGACCTGGAGGGCAAGATCGTCGGCGTCCGAGCGGGAACTCTTGGCGATTTGTATGCCAATCACAAGCTCACACCGGCATGGATCGGCGCTAAGCCAATACAATATCAATTTACAGCGGGCCAAGTGAAGGCTTATCCAAGTGCTAACTCTCTTACGCTTGACGACCTGCGCCTCGGCGATGGTGTTCGTCTCGATGGCGTCATTACTGAAGGAACGACGGCGGCTGCGGCAATCAAATCTGGCTATCCATTGAAGGTTATTGGCGATCCCTTATTCTACGCCCCGGGCGCTGTCACAATCGAGCGTGGCGATAAGGAGTTTATCGACAAGGTCGCTGCCGCGGTCAAGAAGATGAAGGATGACGGCACTCTTGCTAAACTCTCGGTCAAGTGGTTCGGGGGGGATTTCAGCGTCGATAAATAACATGACACAATCGTGGGCGTCCCCTTCCCGGGGGCGCCTCTTCTTAGGAAGAAAATGCTTATGCTTTACCACGATACAGTTGAATCTGAGGTGCTCGTCCACAAGCCATGGTTTATCGGCTGCATATTTGCAATTGTGCTCGCGGTTTTTCTTATCTTCAACGTAGCGGGCACCACGATGGGCGAACTCCTACGGCCCGTGATTGGCGATCACGCACAAGTGAAGTTTTACAGTCGCATTGCGATCGCTTTTGTAATTGCCGCAATGTTCTGCCTCAACCTCGTGCTGATTGGTTTTGTCCCGCTCAAAATCCAAATCGGGATCGTATGGTTTGAGTTGGTGCTACTGTTCCTTTCGCTCTTCGCGGCATTTGACTTAAGCATGCCATTTATTTGGGCAAACCTGCCATTTCTAATTACGCAGGGGGTAGTTACTACAGTTTACGTATCAGCGATGTCACTGCTATTTGCGTCGGCTATCGCAATAATCGGCGCGATTGCGAAACTGTCAAGCAACGGCATGGCTTACGCGATAGTCAGCTTCTACACTTCATGCTTCCGGGGTCTGCCGCTTCTCATGCAGGTTTATCTGATCTACATGGGCTTGCCCCAGGTAGGTTACGTTATTAATGCCGTGCCTGCAGGCGTGTTGGCGCTTTCGCTATGCAGTGGTGCCTACATGACGGAGATCTTCCGTTCGGGCATAGCCAGCATCGATCGCGGCCAGTGGGAGGCATCCCGGTCATTAGGTTTCGGCTTTGCGCTCACAATGCGCAGAATCATTCTGCCGCAAGCGCTTCCGGTTATCATTCCCCCGATGGGAAACACGTTCATCTCAATGCTCAAAGACAGCTCTCTCGTTTCGGTTCTTGGCGTTTGGGAGCTGACGTATCTAGCTCACTCACTCGGCCAGCCAACCTTCCATACTATGGAGATGCTAGTAACAGCGGCAATGATTTATTGGATTTTATCCGCCTGCCTGGAACTGGTCCAATCCCGGATCGAGGACCATTTTGCCAGAAGTAAGAAGCGATGATCGTGAATTCATTGGTCAAGCTAAAAAAGACGTCTAAGTTGGTTCGGCCATTTTCAAGGCACTTACAGATGCGCCAATGAACAAGAGAGATGCAATATTGAGCGACGAAGTCATCGAAGCTAAGAATGTATCCAAATGGTATGGTGCCTTCAGAGCACTAACTGACATCAACCTAACCGTCCGCAAGGGCGAACGTATCGTCATCTGTGGGCCCTCAGGCTCGGGAAAGTCGACGCTGATCCGTTGCGTCAATCGGCTCGAAGCGCACCAGGATGGCGAGATTACCGTCACTGGGATTAGGTTACATAACAAAATGCGCAACGTAGCTGAAGTTCGCAAAAGCGTCGGCATGGTTTTTCAGCACTTTAATCTTTTCCCGCACATGACCGTGCTGATGAACTGTATGGCGGCGCCGATGTGGATAAAGGGCGTTCCAGAGGGTGAGGCTAGAAAGATCGCGCTTAAATTCCTAGAGCGCGTGCGCATTCCCGAACAGGCGAACAAATATCCGGCTCAGCTCTCCGGGGGACAGCAGCAGCGCGTCGCAATTGCCCGGTCCCTCTGTATGGAGCCTGCAGTCATGCTCTTCGATGAGCCGACCTCCTCGCTCGATCCAGAGATGGTCGCTGAAGTGCTCGAGACTGTGACCGGACTCGCACGCGACGGCATGACCATGGTATGCGTCACCCACGAGATGGGCTTTGCGCGCGCCGTGGCCGATCGAGTAATCTTCATGGATCGAGGTGAGATCGTCGAAGAGGGTACACCGCACGACTTCTTCAGAAACCCGCAGCACGAAAGAACGAAATTGTTTCTCAGCCAGATCTTGTCGCATTGAGGGAGCCATCCTTCAACGAGGCCGTTCGACCGAGTTACTGTGTATCGAATGCGTTGCCTCAGGCCAGCGAGACAACATGTGCGGATATTGTATTCGTACGTATTGGCTGACATACATCAGAGCGTTCTCGGCAAGCGCCTCGTTCCCGGAAGCGCGAGAGTAGGATCCCGCTGAGCTTGTGCGCAGCCCACCGTGCCAGTTCGCGTCCAGGCGCGCTGAGGATTGGCTCGCCACACATGATCAGGTTGCAAGAGTGCGGCCTCAACCCTCTGCCCGCAACCGACCACAATCTGCAGACGTCGTCCTCTGGCAGATTCCCGACCATCTTTGGGTGAACCAAACGGATCAACACATGTTAAAGAACATAACCTTCGACCGCCACAGCTCCGACAAGCTTAAGAGTGAGGTCACGATCGACATTGATAAATGGGGGGTTCCTCATATCAAGGCTCAGAACTTGCACGACCTATTTTTCGCGCAGGGTTGGAATGCAGCTCGAGACCGCCTCTGGCAAATTGATATTGCGCGCAAACGAGGTCTCGGTCTCCTGTCACGAGACTTTGGCCCCGGATATTTGGAGCAGGATCGGGCGGCGCGTCTCTTTTTATTTCGCGGAGCCATGAGTGCAGAATGGCAGGCGTACGGCCCGGATTCCGAAGAGATATGCTCAGCGTTTGCCGAGGGGATCAATTCCTACGTAGACAGTTGCCATGACGGTTTGATTGCCTTGCCACCCGAGTTTGGCCTCCTCGGTCACACTCCCGACTATTGGAAACCCGAAGACGTCGTTCGCGTGCGAACGCACTCACTAACCCGAAATGCGATTTCGGAGCTTCTGCGCTGCAGGGTGATGGCATTGGCAGGTGTGGAACGAGGTACCCGCCTCGACAGGTTGAGACAAGAATTGTCACCTCCGATAGCGCCACGACCAGCGGAGGGCCTTGACCTCGCCTTTATGACAGATCGAGTACTGCAGGATTTTCGCTTGGCAATCTGTCCCGTCTCATTCTCGAGGGAAAGACTTGCAGCAAGTCTTCAGGAAGCTGACCGTTGGACCCGCGTAACACCGAGTGATGAGATCATGCAGACGGTGTTCCAAGAGGGCTCAAACAACTGGGCCATATCCGCAACAAAAACCACAACGGAGCGACCAATCCTTGCTCTAGACCCGCATCGCAAGCACGTCCTTCCGTCCATCAGGTATCTTGTACACCTGAGTATGCCCGGGCTCGATGTAATTGGCGCTGGAGAGCCTATGATCCCAGGAATCTCCATGGGTCACAACGGGACAGCCGCCTTTGGTCTGACTATTTTCGGCGCTGACCAAGAAGATATTTATGTTTACGAAACCAAGAGTGAGGGAAATAAATACTTATATAAAGGGGCCTGGGAGCAGGTGAAGACTATACACGAGAAAATTCCAGTTCGCGCCCACACCGACCAGGAGGTAAAGCTTCAGTTCACACGCCATGGACCCATTTTAAACCAAAATGCTGAAAAAGACCGCGCCTTCGCACTGAGAACCGTATGGATGGATCCCGGCATGGCACCTTACATGGCCAGCTTGGCCGTAATGCGCTCTAAGACATTTTCAGAATACACCTCCAGTCTAGCAAACTGGGGTTGTCCTTCAGTTAATCACATCTATGCGGACACGTCGAATGTAATTGCGTGGAAACCGTCAGGTGCGGCTCCGGTCCGAAGAAATTGGGACGGCCTGCTTCCGGTTCCAGGAGACGGTCGGTTCGAATGGGAAGGGTATTTGTCACCGGACGATGGGCCGTTCGAGATGAACCCCGCCAAAGGTTTTGTCGCCACTGCCAACGCAATGAATGTTCCGGAGGAATGGAGTAGATCGCATCCTGCTTTTGGCTACGAGTGGTCTGACAGCAGCAGACATGATACCCTTCATACAACTCTCTCACGATCAGAGAAGATCTCGTTGCGGGACTGCATGTCGCTGCAATGTTCGGTGTATTCGCCGATAGCAGTTCGTATTCTTGCGAAACTAGACACTCTTCTCGGTTCGGTTGCAAACATGCCTGCGTTGCACTTATTTTCTAACTGGGACCGGCATTTGGATGCGAGTTCGCCAGCCGCCGCGTTCTTTGAGATTTGGCTTAGCAAACACCTTGGCCCGACAGTAGCTCGCTTAGAAAGCGCTGACGATGAAGTGTTGGCACTGCTCGTGCCTTTACAGCCTTCGGCCATAGCCTCTTGGCTCGAACAGGCAGAGCCTAGTGAAAAGTTGAAGCATTCCATAATGGAATCCCTAACTTCTGCCTGGAGTGAATGCATATGTCGATTTGGCGACGATTCTGCCTCATGGGCATGGGGCAGTATACATAAGCTTGATTTGCGCCACCCTCTGCAGGCACTGACGTCTGAACAATGGTCGTTGGGCGCCATAGCCCTCGGCGGAAGTAGCTCAACGCTCAATTTTTCGAGTTACCGAAGCGGCCAATTCTCTGTTTCAGAAGGACCGTCAGTGCGGATAATCATGGACGTTGGGTCATGGGATGACAGTCTCTTTATTAACAATCCAGGTCAGTCGGGTGTTCCGATCTCAAGTCATTATCGTGACCTCAATCACGATTGGCAACGGGGCGAATACAAGCCCTTGTTATATTCAGAGGAGTCCATACGGAGGGAGCTCGAACATAGGGTCGTCCTGTCTCCCGCTGACTGTTGAGGATGCGACAGTATAGGCCGCTTACCATTGTAGCAGGAACATATCGGTCGAACTCACCTGGCGGCAAGGTGAGGATCGACACTTTAGCGCCCGCCGGCCGACTTTGATATTGACAGCGGAACGCCCGGCCGGAATCTGGATGCGCTTGTGGGGCAATGATCCCGCTGGTGTGCGGCGACCACCCCTGATCGTCACGAGCAGGGCCGTCGCGGCCTCCAATAATGTTGCAGGAGACTTAGAAGCGGGATGTCCCGCATTGGCAATTGCTCTGCCTTGGGGCCATAGGGAAGAGGGGTAAGGTGCTGGCCCGACCACCGGAGAGCGCGTCTGTTACTACAAGGCTCGATCGCGGCCGCATCACGGCCCTCGGCGGCTGCCGATAACGCGCGCTTCGGGCGCTACCAGTACGCATTGGCGATAATCGCATCTGCTGTAGGAGAGCACTTGATTCGAGACTGACAGTGCGACGGTCAACAGGGTTCGCTATCATTGTCGAGCCGAGTTCAAGAATGGACACATACCTCAGGGAGGACCTTTCAGGGGGCAGACCATTGTCTGTCTCCTCATCCGAGAAACAAGCTAACCTCGCAGAGAGTGGCATCAGGGCAACACGTCATTGTCCTTCGATGCGACTGAATATCGACGACTTCAACGCGGCTTGCCGCCTTCGCGTATAGCCGCAGGACCTTGAATGCCGGGAACCAGCCGAGAAATGTTGGCGGTGGGTGAGCGCCTTTCATTTTTCAAGTCCGCTACATTCTGTCTGTCATATACCCGAAGGCGGCGATGCTTGTTGCCCGCCCGATGTGGTTAGCAGTTGACGTGCCTTCTTATGTATCTTCATTCAGCCTGCGGTGGCACGCTGGCCGTTTCGTTGAATGGCGGGGGAAAAAAGGCGTTGATGACTCAGGCTTGCGTGGAGCACTCGTGGGGCGCTCGATTGACAATGTTATTCGTGGAGAATGCTTTCCTTTGTGGAGGAGGATGATTCTCTCGTCCAGTTCCTTGTCGGCCTCGGTAAGGCGATGATTCAGGCGAAGGTAGTCGGTCCAGGTCGGCGTACGGAATGTCTCCGTCCATAGCACAGGCTCCTGAAGGTTGCGCTGGAGAGTCCAGTGCCGAGCACCAACGCGACTCTGTACATGCCGGCACCCGCGCATGGCGAGGAATTCTTCTAGATTTTCCACGAGTATGAGGTACTCGACTTTGACCACGATGGGGCCGCTTCTCGGCTTGAGACTGAGGGCGACTGCCGGCGCGTCGAATTCCTCCAAAGGGTCGGGCTCGGCCTCGCGACCCTCGCGAAGGGGAAACAGGACGCCGCTCGCAATGGAAGAGGCAGTGCCAGAAAAAGGGAGCACGCCGCACAGGCGACGCATGCCAGCGTCATTAGTTGCTCTTCTGACAAGCTCCGTCTTAATAGGCTGTTGGCGACGCCAGCCATGACGGCGCCTGTGCCGAAGCCGGCGATGATGGTGCCATAGGCGAGCGGTCCTTCGCCCAGCTGATCGCGGACAACCAATGGCAGCAGTGCGAGTATGGCGATGCCCGACAGGCCAAAGAAGGTTCCGCGGGCGATCGCCGTCTTGATTTCCGATGACATCGCTGTGAAGCGCAGCCTGTCATAGATGGCCGTCCTCATTGACTCACGTGGGAGAAGTGAGGAGCGAACCTTCCATTTGCATCGCCATATGGTGACCAAAGGGATCATATAGGTGAGTGTAAACATAGCGAAAGCCGTCATAAGTCCGAACGACGCAATCATGATGCCGCGAGCGCCGGTCCCACGGTCCGTGCAGTGTTGAAGCCAATGGAGAGGAGGGTGACGGCAGCGGGAACTTCGCGTCGGTCCACAATATCGCCAACAGAAGCCTGCCAGGCGGTATCGTTGAGCGCGGCACCACTTGCGATCAAGAAGCTGAAGCCGAAGATCATCCACGGGGCGATAAAGCCCAGCACCACTGAAGCCGTAGCATCGCGGATGCTATTACCATTAGGCATCGGCCGGCGAACATGACTCTTCGACGGCTGAAGTTGTCGGCGAGAACCCCTAGCGAAAATGGACAAAATGAAAGCGGGCAGGTTAGACGAAGCCTGCTCGAGCGCAACCATCAGATCGGAGGTCGGAACCGTTGCCATTAGCCAGCTGATAGCAACGGTCTGCATCAGCCAGCCAAGGGAAGAGACTTGAGAGGCTAAACCAGATTGAGCGAAATGTCGTATTCCTGAGCGGCGCAAACGTCTTCGGCGAAACTACATCCGCATCTGCGCCCGCCGCTTTGCTCATTGCTCCGACCGATTCGGTTCCGCCAAGCTTAACCACTTCGCGCGACACGATCCTCTTACACGTCGGATGCGCCAAATGCAGTCTTTGTATTAGTGTCATCTGGTAGCGAGATGCGGAGGTGGCGGCGGAGAGCCGTCGCTGGTGTCGCAGCGGCCTTACATCAGTGCAAACATGCTGTTGCGTGGCGCCGGCACAGTTCCCCCGGCGTCGGCGGCTTCGCCGGCAAGAATGCGAAGGCGCGCCGACTCGCTGCCAAGCTCAAGGTCGTCAGCATGGTTCTTCTGGCCGAGGCTGACGAGCTTGCCGAGCAACTCGGCGCCTTTGTCGGCGATCCTCTGGCGAGAACAAAGCTGTCGGAGACCAGCGTTGCCTGCATTGAGCGGCCGATGAAGGCACTATGCGCATCTCGCTGCGAGATGCAGCCGATATAAAAACAGCATTTGACGCTAGCCGCCAGGAAAGGGGATTGTCACCCCGCATGAGCCGGCGAAGCTTTTGTTCAATTTCGAACATGGACGCGATCGCGCGTTTTGCGCAACCAAACCACGACACACTGATTGAGGTGAGATATGGCGACGACACGCTCCGCAATTCCTCTGACTGGTGTACCGTTTCCGATATCAGAGTATGAGCGCCGGCAAAACAATGTGCTGGATGCGGTTGCTACGGCAGGCTTGGACGCAATCGTAGTAACGGCGCACGGCCACTTGAAGTATCTCAGCGGCTACGATGGGAGCGGTGGATATTTCGCGCCTTTCCCTCTTATTCTGATGCCGGGTCGGGTCCCGATATTTGTTGTCCGAGAATATGACGAGCAGGCAGTACGTTCATATAGCTGCATCGAGGAAATTGAAACCTATACACATCAGCCTGATTTTGGCAGGGTCTGCGCCGATGTATTGCGTCGACTCGGACTGGACAATAAGCGAGTCGGTTTCGAGCTTGGCTGCTGGAATCTCGCGCCCGCCGACGTGCGCGCAGTCCAAGACCAGCTCCCGGATCTGAAGATTACTGACGTCACCCGACTGGTCTCGTCAGTGTCAGCAGTGAAAGGAGAACTTGAGTTGGCGTGTATGCGCGATGCTGTTCGACTCACTGACGTGGCAATTCGAACCTTTCAGCAATCGCTTCGTCCCGGCATTACGGAGATCGAAATGGCAGCGGCCCTAGCTGCGGCGGTAACAAACGACCCCAGCAACGCCGCTGGGGATATCGGGCTTGCGCCGGGTACCATTTTGTTTGGAGAGCGAGTGAAGTTGCCCCATGCGCCAGCGACCCATCATCCTCTCAGCAACAACGAACCTGCCTTTCTGGAGATAGGGGCTTCGAAACACGGGTATACAGTGGGAATGGTTCGATGCGCAGTCCTTGGCAAACATCCCGAAACCGAATCTTTGCACGGCTTGGCTGAAGAGGTCATTGCGGCCCTTGTCTCCTCGATTCGACCAGGTGCTACGCCGGCGGACGTTCACGCTGCTGGGGGCGAGGTGTTGAAGCGATCTGGACGCAAGGGCGTCTTCCGCCAACGAACAGGATACCAAACTGGCATCAATTGGACTGAGCGCGGCGACCTAAGCCTGGAGCCCGATGTAAATGAACCACTCCGAGCTGGCATGACCCTGCACATGCCAAACATTTTGTGCAGCGAAAGTGGCTACCTATTTGGTGCCGGCGCACACGTGCTCGTGACAGAGCGCGGCGCGGAACTCCTGAGCGAAATCCCGCCAACACTTTATCGGGCGTGATGCTAGGCGGCGTGGACAAATTTGAGCCAGTATCTGGCGGTGGCTAGGTAGACCATTCCGAGGAAGCTATTGGCCAATTGATCGTAGCGGGTGGCAATGGCCCGGTTGATTTTGAGGTGGCCGAACATGCGCTCGATTCGGTTCCGCTGCTTGTAGAGCGCCCGGTCATACTCGATCTTCACGCGGCGGTTTGATCGGCCGGGTATGACGGGTTTAATCTTCCGCTCGGCGAGATCGGCGCGAATGGTATCGGCATCGTAGCCCTTGTCCGCAAGGAAGGCGTCCGGTGCACGAGTCCCCCTTTTCCGCCCGCTGCCGAGACATGGGCGCGAACTGTGGTGCTGTCGATGCTGTAGTGGCCGCTGTCCGCCATGACCTCGGCGAGCATTACCGCCACGGTCTCCCAGACCCCGGCCTCGCTCCAGCGTCGGAACCGACGATAGATGGTGTTCCAACTGCCGTATTTGGGCGGGACATCCCGCCATGGAGCGCCGCAGCGGAGCCGCCAGAGAATGCCGTTGATGATCGAACGATTCTGCTTGGGAGGTCTACCTCGGCCGCGTTTGTCAGGGTCGATGGGCAGCAAGCCCTTGAGAACACGCCATTCTGCTTCGGTGAGATCGCCCCTGCTCAAACCTGCCTCCAAAAAGCAGCCTTGAATCAATCCTCTTGGGCTACGTCAATCGCATCGACGTCCGAAATTCCGTAAGGCGGATATACTATTCCGCCAAGGTGATGGACAGTTCGAGAGGGCTGTCGCTATCCGCGAAAAATCGGCTGCCATCCTCAAACTCGATCACCACCTCTCCATCGCGGTGGCGCATGACACGGCGAACAACCTTGCCAATCAGCATCGACGTAGCTCGTTCGCTCTCTTCTTCCAGTGTCATTCCCAATGCTAACAACCCGATCGCAGGAAAGCGACCCTGCTAACATCGAATTTGTCCACGCCGCCTAGGGTCTGCGGTTTGCGGATTGAGTGGCAAAGCGCATGCAGTCCTGGAAAGTAGGTCGTGGGAGGGGGAGGAGTGTCGCGATGGTGACAGCTCTTCCTACTCAGACCTTTGCCATTGGCCGTTGCCAGCAGAGCCAGAGTTTATGATTGCCAGCACTTCGCAGCTGGTCCTCTAAGGCCGAAGCTTATCCATTTGAGGGCAAACGGCTTGTTATCGGGTCGCAGTCGCCGGCGCCAACACCGAGGCCTGAACGCGGGGCTATCTCGGTTCTAGATGGTTACGATATCCAAACTGCATTTGACGAAAACACCGGTGGCATCGATCATTAATTACGCACCGGCGCCTGATCCAAATTACTCAAATGCGGGAACGTGCCTATGGTTGGCGTTGACAGGTTCAAGGAGATCGAGATCGAAGCGATGACTTGGCGCCGGTACCTGCACGAGAATCCGGAGCTTGACTATCGGGTGAATGACACAGCGGCATTTGTGGCGGAAAAGCTGGCTTCCTTCGGGATTAACCACATCGAGTGCAGGATAGCTGAAACCGGCGTGGTTGCGTTGATCCAAGGTCAACTCGGAGATGGGCCCACTATCGGGTTGCGGGCCGACATGGACGCTCTGCCTATACTCGAAGCTTCAGGCAAACCTTGGACGTCGAAAAGGTCCGGACAGATGCACGCGTGTGGTCACGACGGGCATACTGCAATGCTCCTTGGCGCCGCGAAATACCTCGCCGCGACCCGGAACTTCAAAGGGTCCGTTGCCCTGATCTTCCAACCTGCCGAGGAAGATGGCCGCGGCGGCCAAAGAATGGTCCAGGAGGGGATCATGGACCGTTTCGGGATATCTCAGGTCTTTGGCATGCACAATTGGCCAGGCATGGAGGTTGGTGCGTTCGGCATTTGCGAAGGTTCGATTTTTGCCGCGCTCGACGAGTTCGATATTGTGGTCAAAGGCAGAGGGGGTCACGCGGCCGCTCCCCATCTGACAATTGACCCCGTCGTTGTTGCAGCTCAGATCATTTTAGGCTTGCAGACACTAGTCTCACGCAACACGGACCCCACCGAGTCCCTGGTGATCTCCGTCACAAAGCTGAACGCCGGACAAGCTTACAACATCATTCCCGAACGCGCGGAGATTGCCGGAACAGTCAGGACACTGTCACCGATTTTGCGCGACTTCGCTGAAAAACAGATTGAGGCGTGCGCGGAAAATATTGCACGCGCTTCCGGGGCGAAGGTCGAGTTTCAGCATCGCCGCCTGGAGCCCCTCACTGTCAATCATCCCGATCAAACGCGTCGGGCAACAGAGGTGGCGCGTGCTCTGGTCGGCCATTCATCGGTGAACCCCAAAGTCAAACCTAGTTTGGGGTCAGAGGACTTCGCGTACATGCTAGAGGCGCGGCCGGGGGCATGTATACTGCTTGGAAATGGATCGACTGCTGCTCTCCATAATCCAACCTACGACTTTAACGATGAAGCACTGCCATACGGCATTGGATACTGGGTCAACTTGGCCGAGGCTGCTCTAGCACCATGACATTGTCCAAGCAAAACAACCTTGGCTAATCAAGGCTGAGATCACAAGAAGAGGGTAACGACATGAAATACGAAATAAATCGCCGACGATTGCTGCAGGCGACATCGACCGCCATGGCGGCTGGCGCTCTGTCTTCAATTGCGGGCCGCGTTGCGGCCCAAACACCCAACCAGATCAACGTAGTGCTAGGCGGCGGCGATTGGGGAAAGGCTAACATTGAGGCTTACGCTAAGCCATTTGAAGCTGAGACCGGTATCAAGGTCAACCCAATCACCGACGACATGGGTATGGGACAGGTCGAGTTGATGGTAAAATCGGGCAATGTCACGGTAGATGTCGGGGCGCTTACGCAAGGGTCCGGCTTGGTCGCAGCTAAGAAAGGAATTCTTGAAGAAATTGATTACTCCTTGTTCAGGAAAGAAGAGCTAGACGGAATTTATGAATTTGCCAAGCAACCGTTTGGCGTGGCAAATTTGATTTACTCATATAATATGGTATATAGCACAGACGTATTCCCAGCTGATAAACCCCGGCCGACAAACTGGGCTGAATTCTGGGATGCTGATAAGTTTCCCGGCGTTCGCACCTTGGTGTCCGGCCAGTTTGGTTCAGAAGGACCCTGGGAAGAGGCCCTGTTAGCGGACGGTGTATCTCCCGATAAGCTCTACCCGATGGATATCGACCGGGTGTTTGCCAGTTTGGACAAAATAAAGCCGCACATCCGTAAGTGGTGGAGCAGCGGATCAGAGATTCAACAGATGTTGCATGATAAGGTCGTTGACATCGCTCAATCGTATGACGGAAGAGCTCTACTGTTGATCGATCAGGGCGCCGCGACGGAGATCAATCGAAACCAGGCGAAGCTGCAGTGGGATTATTGGGTCATTCCAAAGGGTTCACCCAACGCGAAGGCTGCGCAGAAGTTTATCGAATTCGCCACTCGCGCGGAACGTCAGGCAGCATTTTGCCAATTGTTTCCTGAGGGACCAAGCAACGGCAATGCGTTCAAACTTCTTCCCGAGAAAGTTGCGCGCAAGCTCCCTACCCACCCAGATTACATCAAGAGCAGCGTTTCCATCAACGGCAAATGGTACAATGAGGTAGGCCCCAGCGGTGTTTCCAACACTGAGATGCTTATCCAGCGGTGGAATGAGTGGATCCTGCAGTAGGGTTGGTTGAAGTGCGAAAGTCCGGTCGGGGTAACTCCATACCGGGCTAAAGTCGAAACTGATGCTGAAAATGTGACGGGGAGCGGGGTAGCCCACTAGCCTCTCCGCTCACGGCATCGGGTACGACGGCAGAAGGTACGGCAAATGCCTGCTAATGCACGCCAGCGATGGTGGAGGAGCCACAGTGAACATGCACGCAATGAATACCGCCCCCCGTTCGGAAGTTGACGCTGCAGATGTGAACCAATCGGTGCCACAAATTCAGTTCAGCAGTGTTACCAAGATGTACGGGAGTGTTCCGGCGGTCAGGGATCTGTCGCTGACCGTGCGTCGCGGCGAGTTCTTGACGATTCTCGGCCCGAGCGGCTCGGGTAAGACCACTACCCTGATGCTCTTGGCCGGCTTTGAGGCCCCGAGTTCGGGTGATATTATGATCGCCGGCCATTCAGTGGCTTCGGTCCCGTCCTACCGGCGCGATCAAGGAATTGTGTTCCAGAGCTATGCGCTGTTCCCGCATCTCACAGTGGCTCGAAACCTGGAATTCCCTCTCGAAATGCGGGGCATGGCTCCCGATCAGAGGAAGGTTCGGGTAGCCCGTATGCTTGAGCGCGTGCATCTAGGGGAATTCGGCGGTCGCATGCCATCCCAATTGAGTGGCGGTCAGCAGCAGCGCGTGGCGCTAGCCCGCGCGCTGATTGCCGATCCACCCTTCCTATTACTTGATGAACCGCTTGGCGCACTCGACCGTAACCTGCGTGAGCAGATGCAGATCGAGATGAAGAGCTTGCACAAGGAGTTCGGTATCACGACGGTGTGCGTTACGCATGACCAGGAGGAGGCGCTTACTCTGTCAGACCGGATTGTTGTAATGCGCGCAGGACGTGTCGAGCAAATCGATACACCAGAGGCCCTCTATGATCGGCCATCATCGTGCTTTGTCGCTAAATTTCTGGGTGAGGCGAACATTCTCGAGGATGCCTTGTTGCTGGCCAGAGGGGGCAACGCGCCGCAAATCGGCACCGTTGCGATGATAAGGCCAGAGCGCATCAGTGTACTTCCGAAGACTGCGGAGTGGGCTCAAACGGACCAGCGGCAATATGTTGCCGGTGCGGTCGACGATATGATTTTTGCCGGCCCTCTGCGAAAATACCATGTTCGCGTTGGCAACAATGTTCTCATCGTCCGGGAACATGTCGCGGCAGACCAACCTGTTTTCCAGCCAGGCGAGGAGGTTTGCCTCACGTGGCTGCGGTCAGACATTCGCTTCGTTTCGCCATAAGCGATTGATAAGGGATATCCATGAAGCTTTTGCGCAGAATGGCCAAGGTGCCACTTGGGTTAACCGCGCCCGCGTTCGCGCTTTTGCTTGTGGTTTTCGGTGCCCCTATAACCTTGCTTTTCCTAAGCAGTGTCAATGCCCCCGATTTCTCGTTCCAATACTACGGAGCGTTTTTCGCCCAGCCAGCTAATGTGCGGGTGCTCTTTCAAACGATAGAAATAAGTCTGGTCGCAACTGCCATCTGCTTAATCGTAGGCTATCCAACCGCGTATCTGATCGTCACGGCATCCAAGACTCTGCGCATGACGCTCATCGCTCTCGTGATCATCCCCTATTTGACCAGTGGGCTGGCGCGTACCTACGCATGGATTGTTATTCTTGGGGATCGCGGGGTCATCAACAACATCTTGCTGGACGTCGGATTGATCGATCGACCTCTGCAACTCATCTATAACCGAACCGCGGTCTATATTGGCATGGTCCACATCATGCTGCCGATGATGATACTTCCCTTGGTTAGTGCGATGATGGGGATCGATCGGTCCTTGATGGCTGCTGCACGCAGTATGGGAGCGGGACCTTTCACCGCTTTCAGGCGTGTATTTCTCCCCCTTAGCATTCCAGGCGCACGGAGTGGCTCGCTCCTAGTTTTTGTGTTCTGCCTAGGATTCTATATCACGCCGGCGGCACTTGGGGGATTGCGCGATGCCATGCTTTCAACCTTCATTGCGGCCGAGGTGAATAGCTCGTTCGATATTCCGCGCATTGCCGCTGCGTCCTTCATCCTTCTCGGGTTTGCCATTGTGGTGCTTTCCATGGTCGGGCTTGACCTCTCCGGCAAACAAGAGCAAAGCCAAACTCGAGCTCCGAAGGGCTCGATGTCCCGACTACCCATTGTTCTTGTTATCAAACGAAACTTCAGCGAAATTCTGCGTCCCTATCGTGTCAAACGGTGGACGGGACGGCGCTACGTGCCTGGGGCGGAAAGGCGATGGCCTAAAGTCGTCGCGATCGTTTTTATCGTTTTGGTGATGGCCTTTCTTTTATTCCCAGGGATAATCGTTGTCATCATGTCGTTCAGTTCCGGGGCATTTTTGCAATTTCCGCCTTCGGGCCTGTCGCTTCAATGGTATCGCTCGTTTTTCGGCGATGCATCTTGGAGCGGAGCAGCTTGGACCAGCGTCGAGATTGGTGTCGAGGTAGCTGTTATTTCTACTCTATTGGGAACACTTGCTGCTTTCGGATTGAGCCGAATAAGCGCAAGACTTCGCGGCGTGCTGACAATGATCATAATCACGCCTATCACCTTTCCAGTTATCGTGGTCGGTATCGCGACTTATCTGGGTCTCATCCAGATTGGTCTAATCGGCACAAAGGGTGGTATCGCCCTCGCTCACAGTATCGGCGCTGTTGGAATTGTGGTGGTGATCGTTTCTGCGACGTTGGCCAACTTCGATCGGACGTTAGAGCAGGCGGCCAAGAGTATGCGTGCCGGACCACTGCAAACGTTTTTTCGCGTAACACTGCCGTTAATCAGGCCGGGAGTGATCGGCGGCGCCATGTTCGCATTCCTCCAGTCATTCGATGAAGCGGTCATAACGTCTTTGGTCGGCGGTCTGTCGGTGCGGACGTTGCCCTTGAAGATGCTGGAGAATATCCGCCACCAAATCGACCCGACGATTGCTGCAGTCGCTTCTCTTTTGATGCTTCTGCCTTTAATCTGGATGCTTGTCCTCTATGCCGTCTGGTGGCGTTCTCGACCGAGCATGCAGCGAACATTACAGGAAGCCGCTGCCTAACTGGCGTGGCAGATCCACTTCCTGATGATGCGTCCGACCTATTCCTACGGACTGGCGACAAGCATCTGTTCGGGGCTTCAACGGGCGGATAAAATGGCCACCTGGTCCAAAACGGAAACCAGTAAAGCTCTTGCAATTATCATCTGGCACATGCGGATCAAGGATTCGGACTATGTCTGGGATCGGCCGGCCTTGCTCGCCAGCAAGCTCAGACCTGCCGATCCTCTTGCTGCGCGCCAGGATGGAATTCGAGGTCAACGGCGCTGACCGGATCGCACAGATCCTTCGCCCGTCTGAACAACGAACAGCTAGCCAACGTCAACCGGCTGATCGCGCGATTTCTGAAATCGGCTACCCACCGCGACTTTGACCTTCCTCCTCCCTTAGTGCACCGGGATCAAGGTGACGAACCAAGGGACAGGTCAGCAGAGCGAGCCCTGGTCATCTGAAAACGCGATGGTGCCGTCTCGGACATTATATTGGCGAAGTGGTGACCGCGTGTGCATAGTTCCAGGCGAAAAAAATAGCCGTGTACAAGACCATATGCCCGGTCAAAGTCGCCAGATCACCCGCAATAGGTTAAGCAATGAACGAAGCACCACATCTTACGTTTGATCTCGATGCGCATGGCGTGAGCAGAGGACACCTCGTTGTGCCGGGAGGCGCCGACCATGAAGAGTTCTCGCTTCCGGTTTTTAGTCTTAATAAGGGCGATGGACCGCGCCTTCTTATCACCGGTGGGAATCATGGCAATGAAATGGAGGGGCCATTAGTCGCGCGGCGGCTTATCGAGTGGCTGCCACAAGCGCAAACCAGTGGTAGGATCATCGTGCTGCCAGTGCTTAATCCATTGGCAGTTCAAGCATGGAGCCGCAATACTCCGCTTGATGGTTTGAATCTGAACCGCGTGTTTCCGGGCCGTGCCGACGGGTCTGTTACGGAACGAATCGCGGATGCGGTTTCACGCGTATTGTTGCCAAATGCCGACATCGTTTTCGATCTGCACAGCTTCGGCCCAACGTGGGATTTTCCCCCGGCGGTCATCACGCATCCAATTGCTGATGCGGATCTCATGGCTAAGACGCTCGCAATGGCAGCGGCATTTAAGCTGCCCGTAACATTGCTCTGGCAACATGACGACACGGCTGGGATGTTCGACAGTTGGGCACATAGCCTAGGGAAGGTATTCGTTTGCGCGGAATTCGGCGGTGGTACGGTTAGCGCAGAAGCTCTAGCGATTTATGAAGCTGGAGTTCGCAACGCGCTCGTTATGCTTGGACTCGTCGAAGGAAAAGTCGAGGACGTGTCTTTCCGTAACAAAAGGTCCAGTCAGACCCTTGAGACGCTGATATCAGACGAGTTGAAATCGCCCGCGCAGGGTATCTTCGAACCTCGCTGCTCTGTGTTGGATGAAGTGAGGTCGGGAGATCTTATAGGTATCCTACACTCTATGGATTCTGTTTCCGCTCCGTCCATTGACATCCGAGCGCCTGGGCCATCAATCGTCCTAGCCATAGGATCGGGCGCGCATGTCGACCGCAATGAAGGGGTAGCCATCCTTGCGCGGCCGCTGCATAACTAGAGGTACAGATTAGCCGCGCCTTGGCCAGCTGTAGTAACTCCGGTATGAAGGCACTGGCCTCGACTGGAGCTTATAGGCCAGCTCCTCGGATCGATCAGCGGCTGATCCTGTCTTCCAAAATCATGCCAAAAAGATTGCTTGATCCTTGATCGCTTGGTTTATACTAACCATGGTTGAAAGTGGCGGTCCGAGATGGGAGCTGGCCGGACGGATTGATCGCCTAGCTTCTGTTATGGAAGCAGGGGCGACGATCCGGCGCACCGCGACCAAGAGGGGAGGCGGACGGTGCCGTCCCCGCTGACGCCCGTAAAACAACTTTATCGTATCTTAAAACGAGATGGGCACGTTCGGGGCTTTATATTGGCAAAACCGATTCCGAACGGGGCATAACTTAGGACAGAGCGCGCAAATCCGGCCGCAGCTCATAGCTTGGCCAAACTCGAGTATAATTCAGTGCAGATCAAAGACGTCATTCTCACGCCCGGCAACGGCGCCTTCTTTTATGACGATCAAGCTGCCATTAGGGCAGGGGTTGGCCAGGACGGTTTTGTTTACGTCGGCGAGCCATTGACGCCCGGCTTCCGTGATATCCGTGTTCCGGCAGCTTGCTTAAGCGTCGGGCTTGTCCTGGAAGACGATATGGTCGCCTGGGGCGATATGATGGGAGTGCAATACTCAGGGGCTGGCGGGCGTGACCCCCTGTTTGACGTCGGAGCCATCATGGATCTCACGTCACGTGTTGTTGTCCCGCGGCTCTTAAACATTGATGCGTCCAGCTTTTTGACAGCCTGCTCCAGTGTCTTCGATCTCCATACTGGGAAACGACTCCCACTATGCATCGAATATGGGGTCAGCCAAGCCCTTTTAAGCGCTGCTGCCCATGCTGCGCGTCGTACCATGGCGGAGGTGGTTTGTTCGGAATTTTGCCTATCCATGCCGCATCGTCGTGTCCCAATTTATTGCCAGAGCGGTGATGCGCGCGAAATCAATGTCGATAAAATGATCCTGAAGGGGGTGGATGTGATCCCGCATGGCCTCATCAACTCGCGTAGCAAATTCGGCGTTGGGGGAGAAACCTTTCTGGATTTCGTCAAATGGGTGGCGCACCGCGTCAAGCAAATCGGCCAACCAGACTATTCTCCGGTGCTGCATTTCGATGTGTACGGCTGGATCGGTATGGAGATCGGGCTCGACGTCCAGCGCATCGCCGACTTCATCAGTAAGGTTGCTGACGCGGTTCCGGAGTTCACGGTGAATATCGAATCGCCAGCCGACTTCGGGTCTACGCCGGCGCAGGTCGAAAATTACGGGCAGATCGTCGGCATTCTGAATGCGCGCGCGTCACGTGCGCGCATCGTTGTCGATGAACGCTGCAACACCTTAGAGGATGTGCGTCTGTTTGCGGAGGCTAAGGCGACCCATCTCGTGCAGATCAAGACGCCGGACGTGGGCTCGATCGCCGACAGCGCCCGTGCGGTGCTTCTGTGCAAAGAGAACAACGTGGACGCCTATGTGGGAGGCAGCTGCAGCGAGACGGATCTCTCCGCGCGAGCGACGGTTCACATTTCGGTGGCAACACAGGCGGACATGATGCTCGCGAAGCCTGGCATGGGCATCGACGAAGGTCTTTCCATTGTAGGCAACGAACAAAATCGGTTGCTCGCCATGCTTGATCGGCGTCGGGCACAAAACCTGAAAGCCGCGTAGGAAGCGCCCTGATGCTAAACAGTCTCAAGGACATCACGGTTGTGGCGGTCGAACAGGCCGTTGCAGCTCCCTACGCATCGTCTCGCCTTGCTGACGCAGGCGCCCGGGTGATCAAGGTCGAAAGGCCCGAAGGGGACTTTGCCCGAAACTACGACAAGCTGGTGCGGGGGCAGAGCGCGTACTTCGTCTGGCTCAACCGGGGTAAGGAGTCGGTCTGTCTAGACCTGAGGTTGGAGGCGGATCGCGCCGTCCTCGACACGCTCATTGCCAGTGCTGATGTCTTCATCCAGAATCTAAAGCCGGGCAGCATAGAAAAACTGGGGTTCGCGTCCGCTGATCTGCGTCGACGATATCCGCGGCTGATCACCTGCGACATTTCTGGTTTCGGGGAGTCAGGGCCGTATTCCCATTTGAAGGCCTACGATCTGATCGTCCAGGCCGAAACAGGTCTATGCGCTATCACCGGCAACCAACAGGGGCCTGCGCGTGTAGGGGTCTCGGTTTGCGATATCTCGGCGGGCATGACAGCGCACAGCGCCATTCTTCAGGCACTGTACCACCGCGAGGTCACCGGCGAAGGGACCAGCATCCAGGTGTCACTGTTTGATGCCGTCGCCGACTGGATGAACGTGCCGGTTTTGCAAAATGATTACAGCGGCTACCAGACGGTACGCGCAGGCGTGAAACACCCGTCGCTCGCGCCGTATGGTGCCTATCGCTGTGCCGACGGCAAAGAGGTCATCTTTTCGGTTCAGAATGACCGCGAATGGGTGAATTTCTGCGAGAAATTCCTGAAGCAGTCCGGGCTCACACGCGCACCTGGTTTTGCTGACAATATGGAGCGCCTCGCTCATCGTGCGCAACTTGATGAGATCATTGAACAGCGGTTTTTTGAACTATCCTGCCACGATGCGATGCAGGAGCTCGAGGCGGCCGGCCTGGCATATGGCCGACTGAACGAAGTGGTGGATGTTTCAAAGCATCCACACATTCGCAGGGTGCAGGTTGGAACACCCGATGGAGCCGTCGAGACGATAGCGCCGGCGGCGATTTTCAACTCGGAGCTCCCCTCGCTTCGCCCAGTCCCGGCTCTTGGCTCTCATACCGAGGCTGTCCGCGAGGAGGTGCGGGCGCTTTTGCGCGAAAGAGCCGCGTCAGCGTGAGCGCGCGTTTCAGTAAGGTGAGACTGCTCGCGGTTTACAAAATGCCTGTGTACCTCGGATCATTTCAGCGCACCGGCCGCCTAGAAAGCTCACTGGCAGCGCCCGCGCTAAAATCGGCCGCAAAGGCGTCTCCATGATCAAGGACACCTTTGCGGCCGTTGAAGGCGCGATGTCTGTACCGCGCTGGAGATCCCTGCTCTTCGTTCCTGTTCACGTTCCGCGCTTTGTAGAGACGGCCCATGAGCGGGGCGCAGATGGCGTCATTCTCGACCTGGAGGATTCCGTGCCCCAGGATCGGAAAGGAGAGTCACGGCAGCAGCTTCCTGAATGCGTGGCAGAGGTGGGCCGGAAAGGCGCATCTGTTTTGGTCCGCGTGAATCATGGTCTGCGCGCCTTGGCGGCCGATCTCGATGCAGCCGTGATGGCGGGTGTTGACGCACTGGTTCTTCCGAAGACGGATTCGGCAGAGTGGGTTATAGAGATCGCGAATGCGGTTTCGGAACTAGAACGTGAAAGAAATCTTCCGCAGGGAGGCATCCGGTTCCTTGCCCAGATTGAGACCCCGGGCGCCTTGCAAAGGCTTGCGGCCATTGCGTCGGCGCATCCAAGGATGGTCGCAATGGCGCTTGGCCCTGAAGACTTCAGCGCCGCTGTTGGCGGCGCCCCAGGATTCGACCTTCTTTTGACGCCGAACCTTTCTGTTCTGTTTGCCGCCCGCGCGGCCGGCTTGCTCCCGCTGGGCTTCATAGGAAGCATCGGCGAGTTCTCGGACACGCATAAACTTCGTGAGGCCGCGGTGCGGGCGCGGCGGCTTGGCTTTGCCGGAGCTTTGGCGATCCATCCGACACAGGTGGCCATATTCAATGAGGCTTTCTCGCCAAGCGCCCAGGAGCTCGAGTGGGCCCATAAAGTTGTCGCGGCGGCAAATGATGCCGCCACGCGTGGACTGTCCGCATTCTCGTTGAATGGCAAAATGATAGATCCGCCAGTGGTGCGGCGCGCCCACGAGATCCTGATTCTTGTGGGCAACAACTGACTGGCCTGTTATCAGCGGCTGAACAGGAGCGAATGGCACTACACCGCGCCGGGCAAGCCGATGCAAAATGGCTACGCGATTCCCTCAACGGCCGAATGCGAGACGAGCTGTTGAACGATGGCCTGTTCTTCGGCCTCGACCACGCCCGCAGTGCCACTGCCGAATGGAGGCAGGACCTAAATCCTGTTCATAACACTCATCTGTCTATGTCATTTGAGTGAATAGGTTTTGCTGATCTGGATGCGATCCCATGGGGTATTTTGGGTTTTGCCGCGCGCGATGAACGATGCGCTGAGCCGCCGGTTCGTCAAGCGTTGATCGGCTGAAGACCCATGGACCGTCCGGCAGAGGATGAACGCCTTCGATCGACGCGAGTCCACCGAAGGCGATGCAACGCGGCTCGCCATTGTCAAGCAGACCACGCCAGCAGGAATAGCGCGGAATGTTGTGCTTGGTTCCCGTGTAGCGGACCGTCAGCTCGCGGCCGCAGCGCCGGCAGCGGACAAGGTCGGCGAGCAGAGCGTCGCCATGCTTGGGCGCCCCGTGATGCCGGCTCGTGGGCACGTGGTCGCTCACCATCTTGCGGATCGCTTCCGCCTTTCCCAGCCGACGTAGCCTTCGTGTGCACCCGGAATCAGCGCCAGCATCTCGCGCCTTACGGCGGCTGCGCGAGCGAATGGCGGCATCTGCGCGGTCTGCGCGTCGTGCGGGTTGGAGAAGATCGAACTGATATGTCGTAGGCTGGCGCGGTATGGACCTCTCCCCGGTTCGCTTCGTGAGGACCCGATGCTGCGCCCGAATCCTCCAATTGCGATGGGGTGTGGGAATTGGCCGTCGGGTCCTGCAGCAGTGTCACCAAGACGCCAAGCGTTCTGGGATCGATATGTGGGGCAGGGCAATGCGCCACGCGGTGCAGACCGCGATCAAACATCCAGGCCGGAACTTCCAGCCACCGATCGGAGGCGTGGCGGGAGAGACTGCAGCGGAAAACCTCCCGGTCGGCGTTCTCGATCACCTCATGAACGTGAACACAACGCCCGGCCCAAGGATGCCACGGATAAAGAAACTTGCGTTCCTCGGTCCTGTGGGTGTTCTTTCCTGGTGTTGTTCAACACCGTGAGGCCGCATTCCTCGCTCGCTATTTGACCCCGGCGGTCTTCGCCGGAACCCTCGCCGCAACCGGCTCCGACGCTGCACTCAATGAAGGCTTCGCGCCTCCGCCCGTTGCTCAAACCGCGCCATAACAGAAACGGCCGAGGCTAATCGCCACTGGTTGAAAGTTCAGTGGCAGGTCAGAGGGTCTGGCTCGACGGCCTTAGCTTCAGGCTATCCGGCCAATCCCGGCGATCACCCAGCGACACGATGACTGACCAGTGCTCAGCGCCACCGCCGGAGCTGCAAAAAGAGTTGCGTATGATTGAGCGTTCGACCACGTTGCTGTCGATCTTGATATGGCCTCGTCCAGGATGCGCGAGAGGCGCTTCCCAGCGCGAGAGCGTGTAGGGGATCGCCGCTGTGAGCTTGGTCTTCTGACTGATTTGGCCGAGCTTCTCTAGCCGCCCTGGGTCCAGTGCCGTGATGGTTGAGCACTTTTTGCCTGCGTGCAGCAAGGCCTCGTTGGCCTCGGCTACGGATGTCATCCTCGATCTTTTAGAGTTCGCGGATCCTTCTTAGCGCCTCGATCGGGCGCGGCATGGCAGAAGGCGAGCGTGAAGCCGCTTTTCGTCGGCCAGCAAGCGATGGCCCGCTATAGCCGTCGACCTGCAAGTTCCGGTAGAGAGCCTGCGAGATGAGCGATCGCACGCTGGGCCTTTTCGGTCCGGCGCATAGACATAAGACGCCCGGCGGTCCGCTCCCTCCCTAATCAGTCATCGCGGGCATAAATCCAGAGTAGGCCTGTCTTCGTCTTGCCGACCCCGGAACGAGCACCGGCGCGGTCGTCGCACGTCGGCGAAGAGTTTTGGCGAGGACTTCGGTTTTGCTAAAGCAACCGTTCATGGACCAGACGTAGGTGCCAGTCCGGCGCGGCCGACTACCGGCGCTGCCAGCAGCCTGGGCAAGCGAACCAAATTGTAGCCCGCCAAGTTATGCCGCGCCCGCGGTGGCACATCCTCGCAGCTTGACCTTGGCCATGCCGTCTGAGGTCTTGACTGACCGAACCCTCCTCTGACCCCTTAGGGCAGTGCTGACTGAGATCATAGCCCGGATGGCGCTTCGTGCGGTCATCGATCGCTATACGCGAGGCTTGTTGCTTTCTGCTCAAATGGGCGTTGAAGGCAACGCGCGGCGTGATCTTGCTCTTTGCAGGTCCTTGACTGGCGCGTCCTAGGCTTCGCCAGCGCCAGTCGATGCGCCGTCGCGGCGTCTGCGGTCCAACATAGCGAGAGCGGCATCACGCTCGCCTGTGCCAGGCCTGGGTATGAAACTTTCCAGTCAAGCCGGATTGGCCAGCACCTGGGTGCATAACCAACCTGTTGTCGCGGCTTCATTAGCATGAGGTGCCCGGAAACGAAGATACGTATGGACCCCGCCCCGCTTTCCAATTGAGCCTAGGGGCTGCTGATTCCTTCTTCGCCAAGGGTCGTGAACGGCGTGATCGACCAATGGATTAGGTTGATGGGACGATGAGTGTCGCCTCGGTCGAGCAATGGTGGATGAAACTGCGATGACATGTCCGATAGGATCTCTGTAATCGCCCTGCCTGACGCCCTGCCTTCAGGTTTTCGACATAAAATTTCACCTCGGTCACACCTGATCTTAATGTCGCCAGCGATCTAATCCAGTGTGCCAGGAATGAGGTACCGTACGGCCGCACTGCGAGAATGCCTTCTTCGCAAATCCCAGTCCTCGCCGTGACTGCTAGGTGCAATACTGCAAGCCAGCTGAACCAATTGAGGATCTGTCCCCTCATCGAGGCGCGGATTGACTTGGATGACGACGGGTCCAGGCTTCGTCCACGGAGTTCAATGTTCGTTGGCCCAGCTGAGGCCGTGAGCTTGCAAGCAATTCTGTGACACGTTGACGATACGATCATGCTCGTCATT
Source organism: Mesorhizobium sp. WSM4976 (assembly GCF_029625685.1). NCBI lineage: Bacteria > Pseudomonadati > Pseudomonadota > Alphaproteobacteria > Hyphomicrobiales > Phyllobacteriaceae > Mesorhizobium > Mesorhizobium sp. WSM4976. The sequence continues at coordinate 13,180 of NZ_JARTVT010000026.1, read as the reverse complement.
AGTCAGCAGGGTTGGTTGGACAATTCACCTCTCGGAAGAGGAAATGGGGTGGCCGGCCGAAGTCCGCCAGCGGCAATAGCAATGACCTCCTTTCCCATCTTGTTAGCGCCGCTGGTTGCAATGGCGCTTGGTACTGAAGACTTCAGTGCAGCTGTTGGCGGTGCCCCAGAACTCGACCTGCTTTTGACGCCGAACCTTTCCGTTCTGTTCCCCATGCGGCAGTCTCGGCTCGATAGGAAGCATCGGCGATTCTTAGACAATGATAACTTCGTGGGGCCGCAGGCGATCCATTTAAACATCGATGGGGCTTTTCACCAAGCGCACAAGAACTCGAGGGACCCGTCGTGTCCTCGCGGCGAAAAAGATGCGACGGCGCAAGGCAAAGGCGCGTTCACATTGGACGGGAAGATGGTCGATCTACCGGTTATTCGAAGGGTCCGAGAAATCATCTCCATGGATCAGGGCGCCGAGTTGGCCGGTTGAAGCCTCGGCGGGTTGGGTCCATTCTGGACACATAGGTTACGGTTTTGGTCAAACCACACTGAGATGACACGACAGTTAGGCGTCATGTCGCTCTGCAATTATTGCTGTCGCGCCATCACATTTCGAGATAGATTACATCATTGCAGTCCGCCCTCGGAAGAGTACCCGTGGAAATCAGGCAGTTAAGATACTTTGTTGGCGTGGTCGAAGCAGGCAGTTTCACGAAGGCCGCTGGCTTTCTGAATGTCGCCCAGAGTGCGCTGAGTCTGCATGTGCGCCAATTGGAGGAAGGCTTCGGCACTCAGCTGCTGATACGCGACAGGACCGGCGTGAGCGTGACGGCGTCAGGAGCCAAACTCCTGGAGCGGGCGCGGGCGATTCTCAAAGAAATTCGAATTACCGAGGTGGAATTGACCAACACAGCCGCTTCCCCCGCCGGGGAGGTGACTATTGGCATTCCGTCTGGAGCTGCTCGCGTCCTGAGCGGTCCGCTGCTTGAGACGGTAAGACACGAACTGCCCAAGGTGTCCCTCAAGATGGTCGAGGGTATGACGGGACCGCTAGAGGAATGGATGGCGGCTGGACGCTTCAATCTGGCGGTTCTGTACCGCACTGCGGACAGTGTGGGGCGAATGACTGTGCTAGCGCGCGAAGACCTTTGTCTGGTGGTTCCGTCCGGCGAGCCACCGTTTGAAGATGCGATATCTCTGGCCGACCTGCATGCATTCCCCCTGGCGGTTCCCATGCGCAACAACAATGTCAGGCGTTCGGTGGCTGATGTCGTCGCACAACACGGTTGCGCGATGGACGTCAAGTTTGAAGTGGACTCGCTCTCAACGATCATCAACATGGTCGTAGAGGGAAAAGCGCATTCTATTCTCGCCCCGTCTGCCGTTCAGAAAGAAGCCTCTCAAGGGCTGGTCCGGACGGTCAAGATAGTCGATCCGGTAATTACCCGCTCCGTGGTGCTTGCTGTAAATCCCAAAGATGAGCGTTCTGCGGCCGTTTCTGCGGTCCGCAAGCTCATTCCGAAGGTCGCCAGAGAATTGATTGAGAGCCGGGGCTGGGTAGCATCGGCTCCTGACGCGACCTGAGAACCATCGATCTGTAAACAACGGCATGACTTCCTTCCTGTCGGAACAGATCGATCTGGATTCCAGATGGATTTAGGCACTAATCGATATTTGACCCGCTGCGACCATCGCGATGAAACTGGCTCAAGCGAGCTCAGCGGCTTCGAAAATTGAAACGGCGCTCGCATGGCCAGAATCACAAGTGGAGCCCGCGATGTCCCACGCCAGGAGCTACGAGCTCTTCATTAATGGCAAATGGCGAGCCGGTGGTAGCCGAGCCACTTTGCCGGTGATCAACCCGGCGACGGAGAAGGTATTTGCCTCAGTGGCCTCGGCTACGGTTCCAGACTTGGATGAAGCTCTTGCTTCGGCAGAACGCAGCCGCAAGGCGTGGTCCTCACGCCCCGCCAAAGAGCGTGGCGAGATCCTCGTCTCTGCCGCCAGCAATCTGGCTGAGAAAGCTGGCGCCGCAGCCAGGGACCTGTCGTCCGAACAGGGAAAGACGATTGCCGAAGCAACAGGAGAGTACGCGCGCGCAGTCGAAACGCTGGAATGGAATGGCCGGCATGCCGATGAGTTGTCGACCCCGATTCCGTTGGGTCCGAACAGGATGATCGTCCCGGAGGCCCTCGGTGTCGTCGCTGCCTTTACGCCGTGGAACTATCCAGCCGTTCTCATCGCCCGCAAGCTCGCCCCCGCGCTGGCGGCAGGCTGCCCGGTGATCCTCAAAGGGGCCGAAGAGACGCCAAGCGTGGCTGTCCATGTCGTGGAATCTTTGCGTCAAGCAGGGATACCGGAAGGCGTGGTCAACCTGGTGTTCGGTGTTCCTGTGCATATATCACGGCATCTGCTCAGTTCGCCAATTGTCAAAGTCTTGACGTTCACGGGGTCGACCGCTGTTGGGAAACAGCTGGCCACACTGGCCGCGAATAATCTGCAGCGCTGCATCCTTGAGCTCGGTGGACATTCCCCGGTTATTGTGTGCGAAGATGCCGACCTGGCAACGGCGATACCGGCTATTTCGGAATACAAATTCGAGTGCGCGGGCCAGAGTTGTAATGCGCCCAGCAGGATTCTTGTCGCCCGATCCCGCTATGAGGAATTCCTGTTCCGGATGACGGAGGCGGTCCGAAAAATCAGGATCGGTCCACCGGATGACCCTGCAACGCAGATGGGTCCCATGGCAAACGCGCGGCGAATCGAGGCCATGCAACGCCTGACCAAAGATGCGGTAGAGGGCGGCGCCCAAATCGAGACCGGTGGCATCCCCCTTGACCGACCGGGGTTTTACTGGCCGCCAACCATCCTGACTGGCGTACCGAAGGAAGCGAGAGTGCTTCATGAAGAGCCGTTCGGACCAATTCTCACCGTGGCTCCTTTCGATACGATCGAAGAGGCGATCGATGAAGCCAACGCCACGGAGTACGGTCTGGCCGCCTACTTGTTTACTGGCGCGGCCGATACGCAACAGAGGCTTGTGGGCGGTCTTTCTGCGGGCGCTGTTAGTGTGAATTACCTGAAAGGGGTTTCCGCTGATGCCCCTTATGGAGGAGTCAAACAAAGCGGCTATGGATATGAAGGCGGCGAGCAGGGGGTGCGAAGCTTCCAGATTCTGAAAATGGTCAATGGCCTCGGTTCATTTGGATAAAATCCGGTGGGAAACAGAACACGGACCATGGCCGGTAGCGACATCACAAGGAGCGTCGCCGACGCCCTTCAGTACATCTCGTACTATCATCCTCCAGATTATATCCGGTCTCTTTCTCACGCATACACGCGAGAACAGAGCCCGTCGGCGAAGAATGCCATAGGTCAGATTCTGCTGAACTCCCGCATGGCGGCCTTTGGGCGGCGCCCGATTTGTCAGGACACCGGACTTGTGGTTGTCTTCGCAAAGGTCGGCATGGATGCCCGCATTAAGTCAACAGCCAGTTTCGCGGATCTTGTGAATGAGGGCGTACGTCAAGCCTATCTCGATCCGGACAATCCCCTTCGGGCATCGATCGTTGCGGATCCCCTCGCTAGACGGGTCAACACCCGCGACAACACACCGGCAGTTGTCCATGTCGACCTGGTGCAAGGTAACCAGATTGAGATCACCATCGCCGCGAAAGGCGGCGGGTCGGAGAACAAGGCACGTTTTACCACCCTCAATCCCACCGCCTCCGTTTCCGACTGGGTGGTCAATACCGTTTCGACCCTTGGCAGCGGGTGGTGTCCACCTGGACTGATCTCTGTCGGCATCGGTGGTAGCGCTGAAAAGGCGATGCTGCTGGCCAAGGAGGCCATGAACGAGCCCATAGATATGGCGGAACTGATCGCAAGGGGGGCGTCAAGCGCAGAAGAGGGGCTGCGGATTGAGCTTTATGAGCGGATCAACGCGCTTGGTATCGGCGCCCAAGGCCTTGGTGGTCTGACGACAGTCGTTGACGTCAAGGTTGCGACCTATCCTACTCATGCAGCGTCCAAGCCTGTGGCGCTCATCCCGCAATGCGCCGCCAACCGGCACCTGAAGTTTACTTTGGACGGCTCTGGACCCATCAGCCTCCAGCCGCCCGATTTGCGCGAATGGCCCGACATCGGAGCCGACGAATTGAACCCAGCCGGCGTCCGGCGGGTCAATTTAGATACGCTTACGAAGGAAGAGACGGCATCGTGGCGCTGCGGTGAAACGCTCCTGCTTTCTGGAAAGATGCTGACGGGCCGTGACGCTGCCCACAAACGAATGGTCGAACTGATTGATGCCGGCAAGCCGCTCCCAGTCGATCTGAGGGGCCGCGTGATCTACTACGTCGGTCCCGTCCGGGCAGTGAGGAATGAAGTCGTTGGACCCGCCGGTCCAACAACCTCCAGCCGCTTGGACGATTTTACGGACAAGGTGCTCGCCGAAACCGGCCTTTTCGCGATGGTGGGCAAAGCGGAGAGGGGACCGGCGGCCATCGCGTCGATTGTAAGACACAGAACGCCATACCTTGCTGCAGTGGGTGGCGCTGCGTACCTGATTTCAAAGTCGATTAAGGCGGCGCGGATTGTCGCCTTTGAAGACCTGGGCATGGAAGCCATCTATGAATTCGATGTGCAGGACATGCCCGTCGTCATGGCTGTCGATGTTGAGGGAAACTCCATTCACAATTCCGGGCCTCTTGAGTGGCGTAAGCGTATGGCAGCCGACAGCATCGCACGCAACATCGGTGTTTGAGTCTTTCCGGTTGGGCGATTTCGGCCAGACCCGAGCGCCAAATTATCGGGCAAGCCATAAGACGAGCGGCATTTGCGGTGCCCTGCGCCTCGGCGAGCCGGCCAAGCAAGGCCTTCAATTCACCCTAATAGTTGAATGTGCGAGTGAATACTGCATTGAGTATGCCGTCCATGCGATCGAGGGTCGAATGCAGTCGCGCGTCTATCAAGTACGGCAGCGAGATTCAAGAAAATCGGTTATCTATTTATCATGGTCTCCGCCGCCGCCGACTATTCTCTCCAGCTGCACCATTGCCCCGTTGGGCGTTGGGGCGATAGCCAAATTACTTCTGCAGCTTTTCTCAGCGGATCGCTCACCCTCAGCTGATTTTCGTACCCCATTCTGGCACATCTCGGGCCTGGAACGGATGCCTTCCACTGCTACATTCGCTCGTTTCAATTGATGATAGAATTGATCGGCACACAACGCGATGTCATCGCTGAGAGCATAGGTTATGAAGTCGAAACCCGATCCCGTGCAACTCGACAGTTGGGACCTGCGGATCCTCTCCGAAATTCAGGCAGACGGTCGGATTTCAAAAAGTGAGCTTGCAAAACGAGTTCATCTTTCGGCGTCCGCCTGTTCGGAGCGGCTCCGAGCACTCAAGGCCGCGGGGATTATTGAGGGATTTTATGCGCGGCTGAGTCCTGCCCTCATCGGCGGCATGATCTTTGTGATGGTGGAGGTCGTGCTGGATCGTCATCGTCTTGAGGACCAACGACACTTCGAAACTGCTATCCAAGACATTCCGGAAATCCTGGACTGCTGGGCAATTGGGGGGCGCGTGGATTATCTGATGCGGGTCGCATCTCGTTCTATGGCCGCCTATCAGGATTTCATGGAGGGACTGCTGCAGGCAGGCTTGGGGATTGATCAATACTATAGCCTTGTCGTCACGAAACCAGTGAAGTCCAATTCACCGATACCTTTGTCCGCCCTGAGGCAACGGTAACCCAAAAGCTAAGTTTCAACGGCGTTTGGCACGGATCCCGTAGATTCGTCGGCAAAAGGCACCCATTCCGACGAAACTCAAGGGACATTTGCGGTATACTAATTGCTGGAAAAAGGTGGCCGAGCGCTATCCGCCAGTTGATCGCGAGCAAGGACGATGCGCTTGAGCAATCTGGAACCGATCTATTCCAGGAGAGGATCGAAGCAGCCATCGGACGCACTTGCCCAGCACGGTTACGGCGAGAAGCCAAACCGGATCGTGCCTGGTTGAGGAGGCGTCCATATCTAAGATGCGAAGTGCCGAAAAATGCCTCTACCGCTACTTCAAGGGGGGAACTTTCGCCCTGGATTGGCGATCAGTGGCGATTGAGCTTAGTCGCGGTCAGCGCATCCGTGTAGGGGGCGAAATCTACAGCGAGGGTTTGGCAAGCCGACGGGTAGCGGGAGTGCAAGCTGGCCCGCTCGGCCTTGGCGACCAACCCGGCCCTCGACGCCTGCGGACATTCGGAGATCGCGTTTTTACGTCCTAAGTTCGTTGCTGTTCGAGATTAGGAGATCGTCTGTCCTGTTTGACATTGCTGGTCTCCGCAGCCTTCTAAGCGAGGAGCATGGCTGTGCCGGGATCGCGTAGGTGGGTGACAAGGCCGGTCACTCCTGCCACCCGACGTGGTCTTTGAGAAGGTGGAGGTTGCGCTACCGGCTGGAGAGCATGGTGCCAGTTTTCACAAGACAAGGGTCGCTTAATCGAATGGGCGTCAAGTTCATAGATTGCGAACAGATCATGGGGGGATTTGAATAGTGCTACTGACCGAGGCAGAGCTGAAAAGAGTTGCGAATGCCAGTCGAGGACATAGAGCCGCATCGATCGTTCTAAAGGAAGAGACGGCCGCAGCTACAGCCAGATCGTCATTCGACGTTTTTCTGTCACATTCTTTCAAGGACGCAGAGATCGTTCTCGGTGTGAAGCGAATTTTCGAGGAGCTTGGGTTCACTGCTTACGTAGATTGGGTCGAAGATTCACAACTGGACCGCACAAAAGTCTCCTCGGCCACCGCCGAGTTGCTGCGGACCCGTATGAGGCAGTCAAAGACGCTAATCTATGTGCATTCAAACAATTCTCCAGGATCCAGATGGATGCCTTGGGAGCTTGGCTTTTTCGATGGGTTTCGGACCGCGGTAGCGGTTCTGCCCGTGGCAAAAAATTCTTCGGAAACATTCTCCGGGCAAGAATTTTTGGGCCTATACCCTTACATTGATGGGACAGGACCTGCATTCCTGTTTATGAACAGAGGGACCGCGCCTCGCTCAAGAATAGGCTCTGTAAGCTCGACTGCTAACCTCACGTTTGCCAAATCCTGGCTTAAAGAATTTACCGCCACAAAATAGACTGGTGTGCTTCAAAAATGAAATATCCTGGACTCTATAATAGCGCCGACGTGGCATCCAACGAGCAGCAGGCGACGTTTCTGCGCCTGATCCGGGCAGAGTACGTTCTTCTTTTTTTAGCGTCGGTGCTCTCTTTGGACTTGTCGCCATCAAAAGCCTATTTCGGTGTCTATGCTGCGGTATTTCTTTGCTCAATGGGAGTCCTCATTTTCCGGTCGGTCACAAAGCCCGAGCAGGTCTGGTATCAGGCTCGAGCTCTGGCAGAGTCGGTGAAGACATTGACTTGGCGCTTCGCGATGCGAGCACAGCCGTTCGATGACGCGCGCGCCGCTGACGCCAGAGCTGATTTTCGAAAGCTCATGGAAGGTATCCTTGATAGCAATCGTCACCTTGGTAGCGCGTTGAGCGGCACCGATTCAGCATCCCCCCAAACAACCGACCAGATGATGTCGATAAGGGACTCCCCGCTAAAAGAAAGAAAAGACCTATATCTGCAGAGACGAATCTGCGACCAACGGAAGTGGTACGAGAAGAAGGCGCGCTCGAACAAGAGGTCCGCGAAAGTCTGGATGGGCCTTGGTATTTTTGCATACGCTCTGGGATTCTCGTTCATCGTAGTACGCATCGCTGACCCCGCGATGCCAGGCTGGCCGACCGAGCCGCTAATTGTCATCGCCGCCTCCCTTATTGGGTGGACCCAGATCAAGAAATTTAACGAATTGGCATCGGCTTACACGTTGACAGCTCACGAGATCGGCTTGACTGCCGACCTTATTACGGACGCCAACTCGGATGAGGCATTCTCCGCCGCGGTGAACGAAGCCGAACTGGCTTTCTCACGGGAGCACACCCAGTGGGTTGCTCGTCAAAACAACTAAGAGACAACAATGGCATACAGCGATCCGACCTATGTAATATTTGACGGCGATGAAGACGCTTGGGCATACCGCTTTATGAAAGGGTGGAACGCCAGCGAGAATGTGAGTTTTGAATTCGCGAACGCTCACGATCTGGACAATATGACGAGCCGAGCACAGGACGAAGATTATGTTAAACGCAATCTTCGCAACAGAATGAATGGATCGAGCCAGGTACTTGTCCTGATCGGTGAGAAGACGAAAAACCTTTTTCGCTTCGTGCGCTGGGAAATGGAATTGGCTCTTGATCTAGGTCTGCCGATAATCGCAGCAAACCTTAACGGCTCGCGGCAACAAGATGTGAGCTGTCCGCCTATCATCAGGGACAAATGTGTTGTGCACGTGCCGTTCAAGATGAAGGCCATCAAGCACGCGCTAGCCAATTGGCCGAGCGAATTTCATCGGCTTTCAAACGCTCAGCGTGGCGATGGCGCCAGGAGCTATGGCGAAAGCACCTATCGCGATCTCGGCTTATAATCGCCACCTAAAAGCACTTAGCCGCCCAAACATCCTCGCCATCCGCTGGCGGCGACTAGCCTTAGCAACGTCCGCCAGCGTGTTCCGAGCTTGCCGAGCGATGATAAGAAGAGCACGACGTCCGATTTGCTGAGTTTGGCTGAAAGCTGCAGGTCATGTGCAACCTATTAGAGGAGCCCCGCTCGAAGCGTCGGATCGTCAGACAAGATCATGTCGCGCGAGGGCGCTGGTTTCGCGAGGAAAAGGAGCGGCTGTTCGATGTTTGAGGCTTGATCCAGCGTTTCGAGACTGCACGAGCGGCCAGCATTGATGGAGGCAGCTTTTCAGGCCGCGCAATTCTGTCGGCTCGCCCCCTCCTGCGAGCCGCAGCTCGGCTCGCCCTGCGCAGCAACCACGAATTTGCGATCGCAAGAAAGGCAACACGCTGACGATAGAACTTGGCGGCGCTGGTCGGCTGCGAATCAAGATGTCAATGGCAAGGAGCTCTCGCCGCGCGTCTTTGCCGGGCCGAACCTTCTGGCTATGCTCCTTCGAGAAGTCTGCCGAGCACCAGCCGCCGCACCGCCAAAGCTATCAATATGCGCGAGGGCACGACCTCAGCCTCTCAGCGCTGGCCAACCAGGTTGGAGCCTGTGCCGCGGCACGGAACCCGCTGCCTGCTGATCGAGGCGAATGTGCTTTGCCCCTGATCACCTCATTACCACCCTTGGGAAGGGCAAGACCGATCCGGACCGTCAGAATGTAAGGGATGACCGGCAGTTCGGCGGAACATGGCCGCCGGCGCTCTATCGTGCCTCGCGCGGCCGGCGGGAACAGCGTCCCGAGCGCTATTCATCCGTCAATATCGCCCGCTAATCGGGCACTATGCTGGGCGCATGCGCGTCGTAAGCTGTTCGTGTTTGCAGGACGCGCCCCCGACCCTCGGCTAAGGCGAAGGTGACGCCTTAGTTTTCACGGCAATTCGGGCCGATCCCGCGAATTTCACGGCGAATAACCTGCATTCCCGAGAAACTCAAGGGACGTTTCCGGTATGCTATTTGCTAAACAGGTGGCTGGCCGAGTGCCCTCCGCCAATTTATCGCGAGGAGAGGGACATGCGCTTGAGCAATCTGGGAACCGAGCAACTCCGGGAGAAGGATAGAAGCTTCGTCTTCCATCCTTCTACGCATCTGGCCAAGCACAGCCGAGGCGAAACGCCAAATAGGATTATGGCCGGTGCGGAAGGCGTCTATATCTGGGACACCGAAGGCCGAAGGAGCCTCGACGGTTTCGGAGGACTCTACTGCGTCAACATGGGATATGGATGCACGGAGATCGCCGAGGCCATTGCCAGGCAAGCACACGAATTGCCGTTCGCGCACGTCTATGCCAGCCAAGGTACGGAGCCGGTCGCCCTGTTGGCAGAGGCCGTGGTCGAGTATTTCGGTCAGAACATGCGAAGGGTCTATTTCGGCCTCTCCGGTTCCGATGCCAACGAAACCAACATCAAGCTGGTCTGGTACTATAATAACATTCTTGGCCGGCCCGAAAAGAAAAAGATCATCTCGCGAAATCGCGGCTATCACGGGTCTGGATTGGTCACGGGTAGCCTAACTGGCCTTCCCTTCTTTCACAATTTCTTCGACCTGCCTCTGGATTTGGTGCGCCATACAACCACGCCGCACTATTACCGCCAGGCGCGTGTCGAGGAGAGCGAGGAAGCGTTCTCCCGGCGCTGTGCCGATGAGCTTGAAGCCTTGATCCTGGCCGAAGGACCGGAAACGGTTGCAGCTTTTATCGGAGAGCCGGTACTTGGGACAGGAGGTATTGTGCCGCCCCCCAAAGGGTACTGGACGTCCATTCAAGCGGTGCTCGACAAATACGATATCCTTCTAATCGCGGATGAAGTGGTCTGTGGCTTCGCGCGAACCGGCGAGAAGTTCGGTTCCCACCTGTATAACATGCGTCCGGATTTCGTGACCATCGCAAAGGGTTTGAGTTCCGCCTACCTCCCCATCTCCGGGTCAATCATTGGCGACCGTGTCTGGTCGGTTTTGGAACAAGGAACTGAGAAGCACGGCGCACTCGGCCACGGCTGGACATATTCGGGGCACACGCTTTGTGCCGCAGCCGCGCTCGCCAATATTCGACTGCTTAAAGAAAAAAATATTCTGGAGCATGTCCGCGATGTTGGACCGTATTGGCAAGACCGGATGAAGGCCGAGCTGGCGGGACATCCCATCGTTGGTGAAGTTCGCGGAGTGGGTATCCTGTCGGCCGTAGAGATGATGCGGGACCCAAAACAAAGGATACCATTCGAACCCGACCTTCAGGTCGGGGTGCGCACTGCAGCTGCTCTGTTTGAGAATGGTGTCATCGGACGGGCCATGCCGCATGGCGACATCCTCGGTTATGCCCCCCCCCTGATCATTACCCGAAAAGAGATCGACATCATTGTCGACGCGACGGTAAAGTCGGTCGATACCACCTATCGCGCGCTGAAGGCCGAGGGTGCCGTATGATTTTGCGATCGCGAAGGAGCGAGTCCGGAGGCAGGCATGTCCCTGCGCGCTACTGCGCCGAGCAGACCCAAAACTGTTGAATTCCAGATATCTGATCTTGAGCATGCTCCGGGCTATTTCAGTCACGATTTGTAACCGAATCAGTTCTGCCGCCGCTGTCCTGTTGCCCAACGACCAGGACCTCTGTGCGGCGCGCCCTGCGGGTGTACCTCCCCGCCGGCAGGGCGCCCTTTTTGACCCACGTAATCAGTATCATTATGGCCCGTGCGGGATCGAGGGTCTGGTAAAGGTCATCTGCACGTTCCGATGCAGATTGAGCTTAGACGTGCCCTTTACATCATTGCAGCGGGCCATAATCATTGCGGTGAATTTTATCACGTCAGGTATATAGAAGGACGATACTCACACGCCACCCCGTTCACAAGGAAAGGCATTTTAATATTGTTGAGACGATTTGCCTATCAAAGAAAAGAAAGCATCGCAACACTTCTTTGCGGATCACGGCGCCCCGGGTGGGGGATGAGCGGCTATCCGAATTGTTATGCTAATGCCGACCCAAATTCCTGCAAAAGCTGGGGTCAATGATGGCTTTTGGTCAGCGCAGGATGATTTCTCCTGATTTGGTCGGTGCAGGGGCGGTCATGATTTAATGCATGGAGATTCTCTGATTGAGCTGTTGAGATCATGAGGCGTCTGCCAGACGCCCATCGGGTGAGCCCAGCATGATTGGGATGACCGACGAAGATCGAAAGTGTGGCAGCATTCTGGAGCCCGGTCAGCCCAGCGACGCCCGCGAATTCAATCACGTTTGTCGGGACATACACGACGCAGCCGGAAGGCGTGCAGAAAGAGGAAGAATCGAGCGCGACGATGACGAGGCACATGCCACTTGTTTTCGAGACATTCCTTGAAAGACTGTCACAGAGTATCGATGAGGCAGATTTCCGGGATGCCATGGCTGAGGCGGCCGGACGACTTGACCTAATCTTCTTTGCCTACCTCTCCTTGCCAGCACGGCCTTCCGGCAAACCGAGGTTAATTTCAAACTATCCACCCCGCTGGACCAGACAGTATCTGGAAAATCAGTATGAGAAACTCGATCCTGTGGTCTTGCGTGCTCGAAATGGCGGCTGCCCGTTTCACTGGGGATCGAATTTGGGAGGCGATAAAATGTCGCCGGCTCAACAGCAGCTATTCGATGAGGCGGCTCAATTCAGCATCTGCTGCGGTTTGACGATCCCAATTGTCGATCTCCGCGGCCGCATCGCTGCGGTTACTTTTGCCGCCGATGAGCCTCGTCCAGTATTTCTTCGGGTCGCTGAGCGGTACGAACAAGCTCTTCAACTGATGGCGGCCTGCTTTCATCGTTGCGTTCGCCGCAAATTGCCGAGCGATCGAACAGTGGATGGGGTTTCGCTGACATCCCGCGAATATGAGTGCCTGAGGTGGGCAGCGCGGGGTAATTCAGCCTGGGTGACCGGCCGCATCTTGGGTATCAAGCCACGCACGATCGCTTTTCATTTGGACAATGCCAAGAAGAAGCTAGGCGTGCGAACCCAAAATCAGGCTATAGCCCTTTTGGGGTCCGAAGGGTCCTCAATTGTCTGAGAAGCTTTTTGATCCCCTTGTGCTCGGGCCATTCGATCGCGCGCTTTGTATCGAGCGTTGACTGGATGCCGAGATCTTCTGTTCCGCCGGCTCGGGCGATGCAGCCGTATTCTTCCAGTCCGCGCCGGTGATCATAGTCTATGGGTGCTCGAGCGGGTGTGTCGTCGCTGACGAGCTAGTTGTGGAGCCTCAACAGGTTGTCCTCGGTTAGAGCGAGGCGACTGATAGGTGTTTTGGACTTTAGGCTCCCGTGGGGACGGTGCCAATTGTATCTGTGCAGCCAGACCGGCAACTCTGCGGCGCGGTGATCTGAAGTCGGATAAGCGATGGCATAAGCCCATTCGCGCAGTGCTGTCTGGATGAAGCGCTCGGCCTTGCCATTGGTCTTGGGTGTATAGGGTCTTGTCCTGACGTGCTTGAGGCCGAGATCGCGGCAGGCCTTGGCGAAGGCCTTTGATCTGTAGCAGGAGCCGTAGCACCTGCGGAATGAAGGAGCGGCGGCGGCCGAGACAGCGGTGCGCGCAGCTTTTCGCTGCAGGCGCGCAC
>NZ_JARTVT010000025.1:0-121872 GCF_029625685.1 Mesorhizobium sp. WSM4976 | reverse complement strand
TTCCTTCTTTGCATTCCCACTCTCCAGTTCCGTCAAACACCTTATCTCGGTGTCCACGAAACCGGCAGCAGGCCATTCTGCTTTCGTTTGGCTTCAACAGCGTAGGTCACTCCGTTTTGGAATGTAGCGAAGAATTCAGGCTTAGGGGAGTTGCCCGTCCCATCCTCAGCGCCATTGATCCGAGCGCCAGCCACGGCAAATGCCGAAGCCACAAGAGCTTCGTACACGGCCGGGGCGAAGCTCTCGGGATGCCTTAGTCTTGTCAGCAGGTTCTGCTGCGGCTTGTCATTGTGCTCGATCAGATATAGCGCATAGGCAAGACGAGTTAGGGCAGATACGTCTCCCCTCGGGGGGAGCAGCGCACCCCCTTCAGCTTCCTTCGCTGCTTCAAAGAGACCGTCCAGCCACCGAAAAAGCTGGTGATCTGGAGTCTTTTTGCACGCCTCGTCGCCCCACTCCGGCCCAAGCACAGTCTTAAGGTTGGTTAGCAAGAAGTCGGTCACAAACCGCCATCGAGGCGAATAGACCATCCTCTTTCCCACCACGACCACCCGATGACCGTCGTGCAGCGCCGTGATCATTGGTCTACCATGGCCCTGCTGACGCTTGCGGAGCATCTCCTCCGCTTCCTTGATCCGCGCTAGCTCCGCGAGTTGTTGTTCGGTGCCATCGCCCCTGGTCTCCAACGTGTTAAAGCGACCGTGACAATGCTTGTACCGTAGCCCGCTTTTGCACGGACAAGGTTCATTTCTCCGTGTGGGAAGGAATCGACTTTGCTTGTCCGAATTCATCCGGCGTTGTTATCACGGAAAGACAAATCGGTATTTGTCTGAAGCAACGGAGTCGGCTCTTCTCCCCAGGAGTAAAATGCAAGTCGATCCTTCCGGTTGCCAACGCCGACCTCGCGGAGCGCGCGCCACCCCATCAGACCCCATCTTCTGCTGCGTATTCACCTCCAGCGCCTCTTTAGCCTCGTCTTCCTCGCCCAGCACCTCGCCTTCACCGCCAGCACGCGGCCGATCCAGATCGGATCGATCAGGTGGTCGCGCTTGGGGTTGGTGGTGTTGGGGTGGATGAGGATGCTCAGGCCAGCATCAGCTAGGGCACCAGCGTGGCGAAGATCCCCGTGGCCAAGGACACCTGATACATGGCCGTGTTCGTGCGGGCCGACCGGTTCGTCGCGCCAGTTGCCGAGGCGCACGGGAAAACGCTCGCCGATGCCCTCGCGCAGCCGGGCTAAACGCCGGTTTCCTCTTCTCCATCCCGGCCGCCCTCGCCCGCGCTCTACCTCGCGGCCTTCCCCTTGTCCCCACCCCGCCCTTTCGGCGCCGGAGCGGTCGTCACGCCGATGGCCGAGATGCGCCAGCGGTTGTCGACGTTTTCGGTTGCTTCTGGGGATTGAGAAAGGGCGTGGAGAGCTGCGGGGCGACGACGGCAACCGCCGTCAGGTCGGCGCCGGACTGGCGCAGCGCCTGGAAACTGATCGCGAGGTCGGTGGCGGTGTTCTGGGCGCGAAAGCCTGGCGAGCCCATGTCCCAGCACGGTGAAGTTGCCTGTTTCCACCGCCTGCTGGAGAGCCATCATCATCCTGCGGGCGAGGTAGATCGCCTGCGCGGCGTTTGCTGGCCAGGCGGGCGCAGTGGGCGCGGCCGGCGCTGTCGCCTTCCGGTTGCCCCACCATCGCGTGGAACCAACCCGCTTCTGGCGCGTAGTCTCGCCATCCTTCTAAGCACACAGGCAAGATGCTCATGGCCGTCCGCAGGAAACGCAGGAAGCACTCCGGCAGCGATCTCTGGCTGGCGCCGGCGGTGATCGGCATGCGGGTGCCGCTGTTGGTGCTGGATGCCATGAGCCACGCGCCTAATGGACGCGAGGCGCTGCTGGCTGTGCAGGAAAAGGCGCTTGCGGGAACGCAAGGGCTGTTCGCGGCACAGGCAAAGACGATCGAGGCGGCGTTGCGCTTCTGGCCGGATGTTCTTTCCGGCAAAAGCCCGTCGCTTTGCGACGGAACGGTGGCGGTGGAAGCGACGGCAGCGGCCTTGTTGCCCGCGGCCAGGCAGGTGCGGCGCAATTTCGACCGGCTTTCGAAACGGCGCTGACCGCGCCGCCTGCCGCAGCCCGCAACCCTCACACCAAATTTTGTCGCGGCACGCGGATATTTTAGCAGGCTGGCGCGTTAGAGCGCCCATGGCGACCGGTCCCAACACAGCATCCTGGCCTTCGGGCAATGGCGAGGTCGCCGGATTGATCCGCGACTGTTCCTGGGATTCCAGCCCGCTTGGCCCGCCTCAGACGTGGACGCCCAGCCTTCGCACCACGGTCGACCTGATGCTCGCGGCCGAAGCGCAGATCGTGCTGTTCTGCGGGCCGGATTTCGTGGCGCTCTACAACGACGCCTATGCGCCGACCATCGGCGACAAGCATCCGCGCGCGCTCGGCCGGCCGGCGCGGGAGAACTGGGCGGAGCTGTGGGACGACCTCGAGCCGCTGCTCAGCGGCGTGCTCACCACCGGCGAGACGTTCTCGGCCAGGGACCGGCCCTTCTACATCGAGCGTTCGGGCGGGGTTGGCGAGACGGTGTATTTCGACGTCTCCTATTCGGCGGTACGGGCGCAGGACGGCTCGGTCGAGGCTGTGCTGTGCATCGTCTCGGAGACCACGGCGCGGGTGCTTGCGGCGGCCAGGCTACGCGAGAGCGAGCAGCGGTTCCGCGCGCTGGTCAAAGCCAGTTCCGATGTCATCTACCGCATGAGCCCGGACTGGCAGGAGATGCATGAGCTTGACGGCCGCGGCTTCCTGCCGGCGGTGGAAGGGCCGATGATCCGCTGGCGCGACGCCCATCTCTTTCCTGAGGATATCCCGAGCGTCCAGGCCGCGATCGACCGGGCGATCGAGGAGCGCTCGGTGTTCGAGCTGGAGCACCGGGTGCGGCGCGCCGACGGCGGCGTCGGTTGGACGCTGTCGCGGGCGATCCCGATCCTCGACGATGACGGGGCGATCCTGGAATGGTTCGGCATGGCCGCCGACGTCACGGCAAGGCGCGCGAGCGACCAGCATATCCAGCTTTTGATGCGCGAGGTGAACCACCGCGTGAAGAACCAGTATGCGGTGATCCTGTCGATGATCCGCGAGACCGCCAAGCGGGCGAACGACCCGCGCCTGTTCGAGCACCAGATCCGCGAGCGCATCATGGCGCTGTCGCGCTCGCACGACCTGCTGGTGGTGAACGACTGGCGCGGCGCCGGCATGTCCGACCTGGTGCGCGAGCACCTGAAGCCCTTCGCGCATGAGGAGCGCGTGGAGCTGTCGGGACCGGACCTGACGCTGCGCCTCAACGCGGTCCAGAACATCGGCATGGCGCTGCACGAGCTCGGCACCAATGCCACCAAATATGGCGCGCTTTCGGCCGATAGAGGCACGGTGCGGGTGAGCTGGCGGGTGCCTACGGACGCCGAGGAGCCCAGGGAGTTCGAGCTGGTCTGGGAAGAGCGCACGTCGCGGGCCGCGGAGCCGCCCGAGGACGAGCCGCATCTGGGCTTCGGCAGCGTCGTGCTGCAGCGCGTCGTGCCCACCAGCCTCTCCGGCAGCGCCTCGCTGGAGCGCCAGCCCGGCTTCGTGCGCTGGACGCTCTCGGCGCCGCTGGACAATGTGGTCGTGGACGAGGCCGGAAGGCTGGACGATCCGGTCGAGGACAGCACGCCGGCCTGACGGCGCGACAACCGGCATCGGTCGCGGCTACCCGACGCGGCTCGACAGCCATCCGGCATGGCTTATGCGATCGCGCCATATCGCGGCGCCGCTACTTTAGCTCACTTGAATATGCGGCGGACTCAGATTCGCCGGGCCGGCGTCGGGACGCTGCTCCCAACAGGCAACAGGCGCCGGCCACCTGAAGCGCCGCTTGCGCGGCCGATGCGCCGGCGCAGCCGCTCGTTCCACCCGGGCACCTGCCAGAGCGTTTCACCGTTTCAAGGAAACGGCGAACCGCTCTATCTCCTTGCTTTTACGCAATTCCTGGCGGAAGGCTACGGCGAAGGCGCCGAGCCTAACCGCCTTTCCTGAAATTGCTCTATTCGCGGCTGTCGGCGAGGTCGTTCGAGGTGAGCGGGTTCATGCGCTCCAGCGTTCCGTCCTTCATGACGAACTGGTGCCACATCGCGATCAGCGCATGAGCGCCGGCCAGCCACAGGATCAGCGTGCCGCCGGTTCCATGCAGGTCGGCGATCAGACCCGGCGCGCCCTGCACGGGCGCGGCGAGCGCTGGCAGGTCCACCCCCAGGAAGGAGACCTGGATGCCGAGGCGCGAGGCGGCATACCAGCCGCTGAGCGGCAGCGCGATGAGGAACAGATAGAGCACCGTGTGTCCGGCGCGCGCGGCAAGATCCATCCAGCGGCTCTGCGGGTCCTCGACGCGGGGCGCAGCGCCCAGCCAGCGCGCCAGCAGGCGCGGCACGACCAGCAGCAGCACGGCAAGGCCCAGGGTGAAATGCAGGTAGGGCGGGTCGGCGCGCGCATGGCGCCCGCCCTCGGCGGTGAACCAGGCGAGGACGACCAGCAGGGCCGTAAGCCAGTGGATCACGATTGTAATCTGTGTATAGCGCCGCATCGGCTTGCTCCATCTGTAAGGCTCGCGCGCACCCCGAGACCGGGAACGCCACGGTGTCATCGCGCAAACGCCGATATGTCCCGCGGGCGACCAGGCAGGCGCCCGCGGTTGCCCCCATCCGGGGCGCGTTCAGGCGATGTCGGCCGGCGCGGCTTTGCGCTTGCGTCCGGTGATCATCGCGCGAACAAGGTTTTCATTATGGCGAAGGCTTGCAAGAGCCACGCCGCCGATATGGACGAACACCAGCGCCAGTAGACCGTGCGCCGCCAGGCTGTGCGCGTCCTCCACCCAGGAGACGCCGAAATACGCGTCCGTCGTCTCCATCCACCCGGTCACCGCCACGAACACCATCATGGCCATCAGGACGATCACCATAGCGCCGCCCGCCGGGTTGTGGCCGACATAACGGGCCTCGCTGCCCCTGACTATGGCAACGAGATAGCGCAGCACCGTCGAGGGATGGCGCACGAATTGCGAGAAGCGCGCATAGGGCGTGCCCACGATGCCCCACACGAGCCGCATGGCGACAAGCGAGGCGGCGGCGTAGCCGGCCCAGTGGTGGATGTTCTCGGCGCTTTGCGGCGTGAACCAGGCGATTGCGAAGCTCAGCACCAGCGCCCAGTGGAAGCCGCGCACGACACGGTCCCAGACGCGCACCACGTCGCGAGACGGGTGCGCGTGGGCTTGTGCCGGCAGGGCTCGATCAGTTCTCGCCGGCTTCGGCATTGTCGAGCTTCTCGAGGGTCTCGGCATTGTAGGCGGCGTTGACCTTCTTGCCGCCCTTGTCGACCGCATAGACCTCGTAGCAGCCCTTCTCGGTCTTGATCTGGCGCACGGTGAGGCCCTCGCCCTTCAACTGCGCCTCGAGCGTCGCCTTGGGCTGGAACTTCGATTTCGCGGCGGTGCTGCAGGTGCCGGCCGCCAGGGCCGGTCCGGCGATCACGCCCGCGAGGGCGGCGATAACGAGAGTGCGATACATGGGATCTCCATCTGGTTGGGAGGTTGCGATGCGACTGAGGCTTCAGCCGACAGGCCGTGACGGCTTGCGCGCGTCACTGGCGAGGCATAGCGAATCCAACCTGACAACCGACTGACAGCCGTCCCGGAAAATGGCCGGCGCGGAGAACCGGGCGGCGGGCTCGATACCGCCAATTTTGCGGCTAAGCCGACGGAACGCGGAAGGGCTCCTACAGGTCAAGCGTCGGGTCGGTGTTCACCTCCAGCGCCGCTTCCGCCTCGTGATCCTCATCGGGCAGGACCTCGCCATGCACCGCCAGCGGGCGACCGATCCAGATCGGGTCAACGAGGTGGTCACGCCTGGCATTGGCCGTGTTGGGATGGATGAGGATGCTCAGGCCGCCATGGTTCAGCATCAGCCACGGAACCAGCGTGGCGAAAAGGCCGGTCGCGAAGGAGACCTGGTACATGGCCTGGTCATGCGGGCCGACCTTCTTGTCATGCCAGTTGCCCAGGCGCACCCGGAAACGTTCGCCGATGCGCTCGCGCAGCCATTCTGCCTGCCGGCGCTCGGCCGGGCCATCGAAATAGATATGGGCGTGATAGCTGGCGATCTCCGCCAGCGATCTGACGTCGTTCATCGCGATGCTCCCCTCCCCGATGTTCCATCCTGTCGTGCCTGGCGAGACTGTAGCCGAGGTGGGCGGGCTTTGTCTGCATGCGGATGCCGGGCCAAGTGCATTCCGCCACCGGCCCCGAGGACAATCGCGGACGCTGGCGCTGCCCGCTCCGTCCCGACGCAGGCCGCTCGCGACAATGTGTATGGCAGCTATTTCAGTCTTCGCTTATCAACAGCCAAGCATGCCATCCATGGTTCCCGGACAGCCCCGTCCTGGGAACAAGACGTCTTTGAGAATGAGGCAAGGGATGGAGGGGGAGCGGCGACGGAACGGGCTTTGAGACGCCTCAGGCGTGGCTGTTGGCGCCCGGAAACGGGCGGCAAGGCACGCTGAAGCGGGCGCGTTCCGGCATGTTCGAAGCGGGCAAATCAAGACGGACCACCGAGCGGGCCGGCCGAAACGGCGCGCTCAACACCAACACGCAAATCCGGGGCTCCTTCCCGGGCTCGCGTGATCGGCCTGCTTAGCTCTTTCCTCGGTCTTGAGTATGTTTTGGCGGTTTCCAGCGGGGTTTGGCATGTCGCATCTTCTGTTTGTGCTCGCGCTCGGCTTCGTCGCCTGGCAGTGGTTCGCCAAGGGGCGAAGCGGGGAAAAAAGCGCTCCACGGGAGGGTCGGCGCGCGGAAGGCGGCCGGCGCGCCGCGCCGCGGGCCGTGTCCTCCGACGACGGCGACGCCGAAGGCAACGAGATCGCCGATGTCGCCAAGGTGGTTTCGAGCTTCCTCGGCGAGAAAGGTTTTCTGGGCGAAAAAGGCCTGCTTGGCGAAGCCCTGCTCGGCGAGACAGGGCGGGAGATGCTCGGCAATGCCGTCAGCCGCGCCTTGCAGGAGTCCGGCGTCGCCACCGAGATCGAGCGCAGGACGGCCGAGGCGCTGAAGCCGCTCAGGCAGGCGGCGGCCAGGCAAACGGCAGGGCGGCAGGCGAAGCCGGCGCAGGCCCAGGGCAAGCAGCGGGCGAAATATCTGCTCGACGGCGACAATGGCTTCCGGCAGCGGACGGACCGCACCGCGCGGCTCGAACAATCCTTCAGGGGCAAGGGCCTCTGCTCGCCGCGCTAGCGCGGCTCCCATCTCGAATCACCTATCCGCTCCAACTCTCTGTTTTCACATCGTTAATCCATAAGGCACGCGCAAGGCGCGCCTCCAACCAAGCGAGGGAAAGAAAATGGCAATCACCAGGCAGGTCATCACGTCTCTGCAGCGCGACGGCACGGATGCGCTGGGCACCAGGACGGTGGCGATGAAGATCGTCGACGAGAGCATCGTCTCAGGCTCGCTGCTCACCGTCGAGAGCAACCATTTCTGCATCCTGAAGTCGCGCGGCGCGGTGCTGAACGTCTATGAGACCGGGCAATACGCGCTGCAGACGCCGGACAAGCCCCTGGTCGGGTCGGTGGTGCAAGGCTTCTTCGGCGGCTCGTCGCCCTGGGTCTATGAGGTCATCTACATCAACCGCTCGAAGCTTCTGGTGCGCAACGAGGGCGTGGCGACCAGCGCCGAGATGGCGGAGATGGCCTATGTCGTGGACTACTACATCCACATCGACAGCAAGGAAGAGGCGCTCGACCTCATCACCCACATGCCCTTCGCCGGCGCCGTGATCGACACCAAGGAGATCGCCGACTATGCCGGCCCGGCCATCGAGCAGGCTATCAACCAGATCATCCAGGTCACCAAGATGGAGAACATCAACGAGCGCATAGGCGACGTGCGCGAGGCGGTGAAGGCGCATCTCACCGATTTCCTGAAGGTCTACGGCATCATGCTCAACGACCTCAAGGTGCTGATCATGCCGCGCGACGAGCGCATGCGCGAATTGATCTCGCTGCAGGCGATCGGCTTAAGCCCCATCGAGGCGGTGCGCTATTACCTGGCGCTGCGCATGGCCGACAAAGGCCTAGTGTCGGCGCCAAACGCCGCCGCCGGCGTGCCGTTCCAGATCGGCGGCCAGCCCACCGGCTTCTATCCGCTAGGCGACGAAGTGGGCGCGACGCGATGAGCCGCTTCTACGAGGCCGGACCGCTGGCGCAGGTCGGGATCAACCTGTTCTACGGCTATGGCTACAATTTCTACCGGCTGGAAAACCAGCTCCGGGCCGACGACCAGCGGGTGCGCCAGATGGCGTGCTCGCTGCTCAGCCGCGCGCGGGCGGGGCTCGACGCGGCCGAGAGCCGCTACCGGCGCGAGAACATCGCGCCGCCGACAAGGGCCAATCCCTTCCCCGACCCGGCCGTCGTCGCCAACGCCCAGGCGCTGGAGCGGCTGGGACGCGAGGTGGGCGGGCTGGAAGGGCTGATCCGCCACCAGCCGGTGCCGGAGAACGATCGCATGGCGCAGCGCTACCGGTCGGAAGGGACGACGCTCGCCACGCTCGCCGAAAAGGACGCGGTGCTGGTAGGACAGGCGGAGCTCTTACGCTCTCTCGTCGAGGGCGCGGCTAGCGACGCGATCCTGGCCAACAAAAGCGAGATAGAGACCGGCATCACTGCCATCGCAACCACATTGCGCGACCGGCAGACCTTCCTGCTGTGAGGCCGGCGCGGCCCGGCCCGGCGCGCGGCGCTGGGACGGGCCGCGTGAAGTGCCATCCGCGATTGCGCGCGACCAGGGATGTCCCGTCGCCTTGTCATCACCGTCCCGCGCCGCCATTCGCCCCGCTCCCCCACAGCGCCCGCTGGAACAAGCCGCGCTTCTTCTTCCTCGATACCAGATCGACATCGCTCACCAGCCGCGCGCCGCCCTGGCGCCGCTCCAGCGTGATCTTTCGCGTATGAAAAGCCTCCAGCTCGGCGCGGTGGGCGACGCTGATGATGGTGACCCTGGGCAGTTCCTTGATCACGGTCTGCATCATCTTGTCCTGGCTCTTCTCGTCCAGAGCCGAGGTCGCCTCGTCAAGCACGACGATGTCCGGCGCATGCAGCAGAAGGCGCGCGAAGGCCAGGCGCTGCTTTTCGCCGCCGGACAGCGTCTGGTCCCATGGCGCCTCCTCCTCCAGCCGGTCTTTCAAATAGCCGAGGCCGACCTTGTCGAGGGCAGCAGCGATCTCGGCCTTCTTCCAGTTGTCGGCGGCGGCCGGATAGGCGGTGGCGCGGCGCAGCGTGCCGGACGGGATATAGGGGCGCTGCGGCAGCATGAAGAGCCGCTTGCCCGGGTGGAAATCGACGCTGCCGCTGCCCCACGGCCAGAGGCCGGCGATAGCGCGCACCAGCGTCGACTTGCCGGTGCCGGATTCGCCCGAGACCAGCACGCGCTCGCCGGGCTGGATTTCCACCTCGGTCTCCTTCACCACCGAGGTGCCGTCGTCGAGGGTCACGGAGAGATTCCTGAGGCTGAGCATGGCGCCGTCCTCGGTCTCGCCGCGCTGGATGCGGCCCAGCTTGTCGTTCTCTTCGGCCCGCTCCAGGCCGTCGAGCGACATCATCAGCGAGGCGATGCGGCGGGCCGAGGCGTTCCAGTCGGCGAGCCGGGGGTAGTTGTCGACCAACCAGCCGAACGCGCCCTGCACGAGGGCGAAAGCGGAAGCCGCCTGCATGACCTGTCCAAGGCTCATCGAGCCGTCGAGGAATTTCGGCGCGCATAAAAGCACCGGCACCACCGGCGCGAACAGGCTGGAGCCCTGGGAGACGAGCGTGGTGCGCATGTGCTGCCCGGTGAGGCGCGCCCAGCGGCCGAGCACGGCGGCGAAGGACCGGAAGATGCCGGCGTTCTCCTCCTCCTCGCCGCCCAGCAGCGCGATGCTCTCGCCGTTCTCGCGCACGCGCGTCAGCACGTAGCGGAACTCGGCTTCCGTCTGATTCTTCTGCTCGGAAAGCTCGACGAAATGGCGGCCGATGAAGAACATCGAGGTGGAGGTGATGGCGGCATAGATGACGGCGGTGACGACGAGGAAGCCGGGCACGGTGATGACCGAGCCGCCCAGCGAAAAACTCAGCGCGCCGCCTATGGTCCACAGCACCACGATGAAGGTCGAGGCCGACAGGAAGGCATTGAGGACACCGGCGACGAAGTCGACCGGCGATTCCGTGGCGATCCGCAGATCCTCGGTCAGGCGGGCCTCGGGATTGGCATGGTCGCCTTTGACGAGATTGAGCTGGTAGTAGCGGCCGCTGGCCAGCCAGCGCTGGATGACCGCCGTGGTCAGCCAGGAGCGCCAGCGCCGCTGCATGGTCATGCGGATGTAGACCTGGGCGACCACCAGGCTGATGCTGCCGGCGACCAGCGGCAGGAAGATGGCGCTCAGCCAGTAGACGGTGTGGGCGTCGCGCTGCTCGATGGCGTCGAAGATCGCGCGGTTCCAACGGTTGATGCCGTATTGAAAACCGACATTGACACAGATCAGCGTGAGCAGCCCGATCGTCAGTGGCCAGGCGAGCCTGTCGCCATGCAAACCCCAATAGCCACGGCCGCTGATCCAGAAGCGCCGCAGAAGATACTTCTTGCGCGCCCGCTCGGCCTCTTCGGGCGAAAGCGCGGGACCGGGCTCGGCGGCTTCGGGCGGCGGTGTCCCGGCATGGCCGATGGCCTCCGGCGCGGCATCGGCCGGCGCTTTCTGCTCGGACGCCTTGGGCTCGCCATCGCGCGGCCCGGATGGTTTCTCCTGCCGCGGCTTCGGCTCCCCGGCCCGCTTTTGCGGGGGCGATTGACGGACCGCACGCGGAGCGGCGGCGCCTGCGGGCGTCGGTTTGGCTTTGGCCTTGGGCATCGCCGCACAACGGCCCAAAAATCAAAAGGTTTCATGCCGGCCGCCCTAGCCAATCGCATAGGGCGCTCCCGCCCCGTGTGCCGCTACCCTGCCCTTTCGCGGCTGGTGCCCAGCCGGATCCCGAGAATGGCCTGTCAGGCGGCGTTGCCGCTGCGGGAACCGCGCAGCGGCTCGAAAAGCGCCCCGGTCGCGGAATCGCCGGCCGCGTCGAAGGCGAGCGCGTCCTGCATCGGCAGTGCTGGCGAGAACAGATAGCCCTGCGCGATCATGCAGCCCAGCGAGCGCAGGATCATGCGGTCGGCGTCGGTCTCGACGCCCTCGGCCATCACCTCTATCCCCAGCGTGCGGCCAAGGCCGATCACCGCCTCGACCACGGCCTGATCCTCGACGGATTTCGCGAGGTCGCGCACGAAATCCTTGTCGATCTTGATCTTGCGGATGCGGCTGTCCTTCAGCGACACCAGGGTCGAGAAGCCGGTGCCAAAATCGTCGAGAACGATCGATATGCCCGCATCCGCCAGCCGACCGACCTTTTGGTCGACCCTGCCGCGGTCGACCGGCGCCTCCTCGGTGATCTCGATCTCGAGCATGGCGGCGGGTACGTCCTTGGTCCCCAGCCCTTGGAGGATGATGTCGTCGACATTGCCGGCCTCGAGCTCGCGCGGCGACAGGTTCATCGCGACCCGGACATCGCGCCGCCCGTCCTTCACCAACTCGCCGATCATGGCGCAGCAATTGAGGAACACCGTTTCGGTCAGCAGCGAAAGCAGACCGGTCTCGCGCGCGGCGGTGACGATCTCGGGCGGCGAGATGGCGCCATGGACGTCGTGTTGCCAGCGCAGCAGCGCCTCGAAGCCGACGACCGCGCTGGTGTCGAGCCTCACCAGCGGCTGGAACCAGCAGCACAGCGCGCCCGTCTCTATGGCCCCGCGCAGGTCGCGCTCGATGCGGTTCCTGCGCTCCAGCGCGCCGTCGAGATCCGCGTCGAACAGGCAGTATTCGTTCCTGCCGCCGCGTTTGGCCGCATAGAGCGCGAAATCCGCCTTGAGCAGCATCTCGGTCACTCGCGGCTTGTCCGACTGATAGATGCCGATCGAGGCGCCGACGCGGACCGAATTCAGCTCCGGGTCCGGATTCGCGATCGCCGCAATGATGCTTGACGCAAGCTCGCCGACAGCCTGCCGCGACCTGCAGGCGGAGAAGAGCAGCACGAACTCGTCGCCGCCGATGCGCGCGATCGTCGCCCCTTGCGGGGCGTGGTCCTCGATCCTGCGCGCCACCTTGACCAGCAGGCCGTCGCCGATGTTGTGGCCATAGGTGTCGTTGACGGATTTGAAGCCGTCGAGGTCGATAAGCATGGCCGCGAACGGGCCGTCGGAAGGGCCGAGTCCGGCGATTGCCTGCTCCAGCCCGTGGCGGTTGAGCAGGCCCGTCAGCGGGTCGCGCCTGGAGTTGCGTTCCATCTCGGCGGCGAACTCGCGCGCTTCGTATTTGAGGCGGCTCGTCTCGCCGAAACGGGATTGCCCCAGCAGCGCGCTTCTGATCATACCGCCGAGGAAAAGCAGGATGGTGAAGCCCAGCACGGAGTTCTCGACCCCGCCTTGCGCCAGCACGCAGGCGGCCGCGGTGAGAAGCGGCAGCGTGATGAAGTTGATCGAAGCCGGCGCGTAGCAGGCGCCGTATGTGACCGAACCGGCCGAAATGCCGGCAAGCACGATGAGATAGAGCGGCGCCTGGGCGGTGGTGTATCCGTCGCTCAGCAGCGCCAGGAACGACCAGGCGACACCCGACGCCAGCGCAAGCAGGCCATAGAGGGAAAGCCGGGCGCCGACCGCCTCCGGCCGCTCGTCGGGCGCGCCCGACCGGGGAACCGCGAGCACCAGGCGTGCGCCATTGACCAGGGCGATCACGGCAAACCACGCCACCGCGGCAAGGCCGCCGCCGGACAGGAGCTGCACCGCCAGGATCAGGGCGGAGAGCACCGTGCCGACGGGCATCGAAACGAAGACGCCCTTGCTCAGATCGGCGAGCTGATCGCGCAGGATGCCGGCGGCCACGGCTTCGCTCCTACCCTCAGAAGAGGGACCCGCCACCAGCCGCTCGTCATGCCTTTTCATGTCCCTAGTGAGTAGGCGAGCGGAATGAAAATCGTGTTAAGGATTTCAGCGGTTTACGGTGCATTTCCTGATTAAGCGCGGAGTTGCTCTCAGGGCGGAGCGTCAGTGTGAACACGCTCGTCGGGCTGCTAACCGATCTCGACGAGGCTTACGCCGAATATCAGCACCTGCCGCGGACCAAGCCTGACGTATGACATGGTCTAGCCTGCCGGAGGATCGGGCTGGGTCTCGATATAGCGGGCCACGAACGGGAATTCCCGGTGGGCCACAGGAATTGATGGCCATGGCCCGGCGCGGGAAAGACCCTATTGTGTTTGGGTGACAAGCAAGGCAGACGGAGCCCGCTATGGCGCTTACCAATCGAGACATCGTCGAGCTGACCGAATGGCGGCGCAAGCTGCACCGGCAGCCGGAGATATCCAACGAGGAAGAGAAGACGGCGAAGGAAGTGGTCGCCTTCCTCGCGGATACCGGGCCGGACAAGGTGCTGACGGGGCTCGGCGGCCATGGCGTGGCGGCGGTCTATGACAGCGGCAAGGCCGGACCGACGGTGCTGTTCCGCTCGGAGCTCGACGCGCTGCCGATCGAGGAGCTTTCGGGCGCCGAGCATTCTTCGCAAGTGCCGGGCAAGTCGCATATGTGCGGGCATGACGGGCACACCGCGATCCTGGCCGCGCTCGGCCGCCAGTTCGGGCGCGACCGGCCGGCGCGCGGGCGCGTCGTGCTGATGTTCCAGCCAGCCGAGGAGACCGGCAACGGCGCGGCCAGCGTCGTCGCCGATCCGCGCTTTGGTGAAATCCAACCGGACTTCGCGTTTTCGCTCCACAATCTGCCAGGCGTGCCGTTCGGCGAGGTGCGGCTCAAGGCCGGCACCGTCAACTGCGCCTCGCGCGGCATGCGCATCGTGCTTGAAGGCAAGACCGCGCATTCCTCGATGCCGGAAACCGGCACCTCGCCGATGCCGGCGGTGAGCCAGTTGATGCCGGCGCTGCCCGCGCTCGGGCGCGGCACCTTCGCCGACGACGATTTCAGCATGGTGACCGTCACCCATTGTTCGATGGGCGAAGCCGTGTTCGGCATCGCGCCGGGCTATGCGGAAGTGTGGGCGACGCTGCGCACAAGGCGTGACGAGCGCATGGCCGAACTCGTCGCCTCGGCCGAAGCGCTCGCGGCAGAAATCGCCGGCAGGCATGGGCTCTCGGTGCGCTTCGACTATCACGAGATCTTCGTCGCCAGCGTCAATGCGCCGGATGCGGTCGCGCATCTTGCCCGCGCGCTCGACGAGGAAGGCGTTGCGCGCAGCGAGGCGGCGCTGCCGATGCGCGCCTCCGAGGATTTCGGCATTTTCGGCCACAGCGCCAAATCGGCGATGTTCTTCCTCGGCGCCGGCGAAAGGCACCCATCGCTGCACAATCCCGACTATGATTTTCCCGACGACCTGATCCCGATCGGCTCGCGAATTTTCATGCGCGCGGCGCGCAATCTGCTCGGCTGATCGAACGCCGACGATGGTCGATCCGGTCGACGCCGATTTCTTCGCCCGCGACGCGCTTGTGGTGGCCCGCGCGCTGATCGGCGCCACGCTTACGCTTTCGGGTGTCGGCGGCATCATCGTGGAGACCGAGGCCTACCGGCCAGACGATCCCGCCTCGCACGCCTATCGCGGGCGCACGCCGCGCAACGCGCCGATGTATGGCGCGCCCGGCACGGCCTATGTGTACCGTTCCTACGGCCTGCACTGGTGCCTGAACGCGGTGTGCCTGCCGGGCAGCGCCGTGCTGATCCGCGCGATCCAGCCGCAATCCGGCATCGCCGAGATGCACAGCCGGCGCGGCGTAGCTGACGAGCGGCTGCTCTGCTCCGGTCCCGGCAAGCTCTGCCAGGCGCTCGGCATCGACGGCTCGCACAATCGGCTGCCGCTCTCCGCGCCGCCTTTCGAGTTCGCGCCATCGCGAACCGATCCGGCCGCCATCGTCAGCGGCCGCCGGATCGGCCTGACCAAGGCGGTGGAATTCGAGTGGCGGTTCGGGCTTGGCGGGTCGGCCTATCTCAGCCGCAGGTTCTGATCCTGTTTGTCCCTGTTTGTCCTCTTCCGCCTCGGTGGATCAATCGCAGTCGGCCCGCGTTGAGGTCAGTGATCGAGGAGCAGATAATGGCGACCGACAAATACGAACGCATCCAGCGCCGCGCTTACGAGATCTGGAAGCACAGCGGCGAAGGCCACGGCCAGCACGAGGAGCACTGGCGTCAAGCGCGCGAGGAGATCGAACGCGAGGACAAAGGCTTGGGGGAACAGCCGGGCGCCGCGATGCCCGGAGCGGTGACGATCCCGGTCGGCCAACCGCATCCCTTGGCAGCCGAGGCGCTGGCGCGCAAAGCAACGAGCAACCGGCCTGAGGGGCCCGCGGACGATCCGGCACGGACGAAACGCAGCCGCCGCAAAGGCTGAGCCGTCATCGTCATCGATGTCGGTCGCGCGCTGGAGGAAGCTGCGCCACCGCCGGGAATGCTGGGCACGTCGATCGTCGAGCGTCGCGACCGGTGAGCCGCCGCGACGCTCTGCTCAGTTGGGCTGCGAAGGCATCATCCACTCCTCGGCGGCCCGCGCCGCGGCAAGCTCGAATGCGTCGGGCGCCAGAATGCCGCGCGCAGCGGCGAAGGCCTCGAAAGCGACGCGAACGGCGTCGGCCTCGCATTCGCCGCCGAGAGCGGCCTGACATAAGGCCAATGTCGCGGCGTGGCTGGGACTGCGGCTGCCCGTCCATTCGTCGAGAAACTGGTAAGCCTCGATGACCGAGTCGATCTCGTGGGGAAAGCCGAGACCGACGAAAACAGCGACGGGCCTGGAAAAGCGCATGGCGGGCATGGACTGACTCCTGTGGTGGGGTGCTTGCACAACGCGCGCCGCCAAGCAGGGTTGCAGCCCGCAAACGATTATCCGGCTTTGGACCGCGAAGCCCCTGCCCCCGCCCTTCCGCTCAGACCTCCATGCTGTCGAAAATGAAGATCTGAACGCCCGACTCATCCGGCGCGTAGAGCCGGCGGTCCGCGCCGGCCGCTTTTCCCTCGGGGCTGGCGAAGCCCTTCTTCATCCCCTCGATATCGTCGAAATGCAGTGTCCCGACCAGGTAAACATCCTGCGGTCCGGCCAGCACGGTGATCGGCCCCCGGCTTACTTCGTATTTCCTCAGGCCCGGGATCTTCTTGGCCAGCGGTATATGCGTTTCGAAATAGTGCCTGTCGAACGCTTCCGCGTCGGCCGGCTGCTTGTAGATGACGACCATTCCAGCCATTGCGGCTCTCCTTTTCGTTGCGGACGACCAAGGACGAAGCGGCGGGTGGAAACGGAACGAGGTGTTGAAAAAATTTCTGGAACGCCTCGACGGCAGGCGACAGCAGTTGTCCGGCTCTCCTTTTTGCCGCCATCTCGCTTGTGGGAAGAAGCATTCTGTGGTCTTTCCCGCCTAAATTAGCGAGGACTCAAGGATGAGAAATGCGGTGATCGCCGCGCTCTGCGCGGGTGTGGCTGGATGCGTGTCATCTCCGGCCGACTACGGCGCCTCGCTATCGCAGCAGGATCCGAAATGGGCATCGCCGGGATGCCAGCAGGCGCGCGCCGCTGCCGCCGACTATGCGCAGCGCGAGAAGGACCATCCCGGCTGGGGATTCGGCGTGCTGCTTGGGCCCTACAGCATGGGGATGGTTGCGGCGGTGAAGGAGCATGAAAAGCAGCAGCGGCGGCTGCTCGCCCGTCAAACGCACCTGCAATGCTCAAGTCTGCCGCTACCGAAGGAATTGGATTTTGATCCGGCAATCTATGCGCCGAAGAAGGAGCATTATCCGTAAGCGGACCGCCGCGTTGCGGTTCAGGCCGCCAACTTGCTCCACGCTGTCAACAGTGGACCGTCGCTCCCATAGACCGGATCCTTGTCGGGTCGTCGGACCTCCGGGATCGTGCGCAGCGCCTCGGCATGCTGCTTTGGGCTGCGGCACAGATCATATGTGCCGAACGGCGGATAGGCGCCGACTACCAGGAGATCGGCCGAGCCGGACAGGCGCTGGTGGCCAGTGCCGGCCGGCAGGACCGCCACGTCGCCCGCCTTGACCTCGAGCACCTTGCCCTTGTCGCCGCCGAAGCGGACCTCGGCGGCGCCGCGCGCGATGCCCAGTACCTCGTGGATGCGCGAATGATAATGGACGAAGTTGTAGATGCCGTTGCGCCAGCTGTCACCCCAGCCATTGGCGGCGAAAATATCGTCGAAGATGGCCCCCGGATCGATATCGTCCGGCAGTGGCACCGCGCCCGGATAGACAAGCATCGGCCAGCGCGGGTGATTGGGCACCAGCCCGTCATCGGCGAAGCGAAAGGAAAGAGGCTCCTGCTTTTTGACCTGTTGCGCCATGCTCACCTTCCTGCAACCTCTCGACCATCGGGTCTAACGGTTTTCCGCGCGTTCTGCTCCAATCACCCGGGGAGATCACAATGACCGCATTTCGCGTTTCGACAACCGGCTTGCTCGCGTTCGCGCTTTTGTCCGCCCTTGCGTTCGTCGCCGCAGGTAGCGCCAAGGCGGCCAAAGCCGCGCCTGCAGAAGATCTCTACAAGCTTTGCCGTCAGGTGCGTAGCGCCCCTGCGGCATGATCTCTTTTCTCGCAGCTCAGGCTTGATGTCCGGCACCGATCAGGCCGGAGCATGTGCAGCACAGCCACCGCGGTCAGCGCGGAAGCAGCCGGGAGACCTTGAGGCGCGGCGCGAAGAAGCAGCGCAGATAGGGCTGGTTGGTGATGACGTATCTGTTCTCGCAGATATGGTATCGGCCGTCCGGGGATTCCTGCACGCGCTCTCGCGGGATGTTGAAACCATCGGGCAGATAGACGTAGCCGCCGTCGGCCCTGGACTGCACCGCGGACTCCGGTATGGGGCGGCAATCCGTGCCGCCGCAACATTTGAAGTTCGTTACCGGATCGACCCTGTTTTGGTACCAGTCGTGGGCGTTGGCGCCTGTCGCGGCGGCAAGGCAAATGGCGGTGACGATGACCCTTCGCATGGCATTCCTCGGCGAGGTGGAGGCGCTGCTCATTCGAGCGTCATGTATATGAGCGTTGCGCCGGAAACGCTACGTTCAGCGAGGGTCTGGCGGCGAAGCCGGCACTGATGGACGTCGATGGCGGAGCCGGATCCTCGGACAGAGGCCCGGCCTTTCCGATCAGACCAGCCGCTGCCCGCCGTCGATATGGACGGTCTCGCCGGTCATGAACTCGTTCCGCATCAGATAGAGATAGGCCGGCGCGATGTCGGCGGGCTTGGCGATCCTGCCGGCCGGGATGCGACCGCCCATCTGCTCGAAATAGCCTGTCTTGGCCTCGCCGACGATCTCGTCCCACATTTCGGTGTCGACCCAGCCGGGCGAGACGATGTTGACGCGGGTTGGCGCGAGCTCCAGCGCCAGCGCGCGGGCGAAATAGCTGAAGGAACCGGCGACCGCCGCGACCACCGCGCCGCCCGGAACCGGCGGGCGGTCCTTGTTGATGCCGGAGGTGAAGATCATCGAGCCGCCCTTGTTCAATTTGCGCACAGCATGCTTGGCAAGCATCACCGATCCGATCAGCTTGCCGTCGACGAAGCCGCGCACGAAATCCATGTCGGTCTCGCCGATCGGATAATTGGGCGGCGGCGTGCCGGCCGTCGCCACCAGATGATCGAAGGCGCCGGCTTGCTCGAACATGCGGGACACGTCCGCCTCTTTCGCCATGTCGGCGGCAATGCCTGTCACGTGTCCTGCCCCGAGCCGCTCTTCGGCGGCCTTCAGCTTGTCCTCGGAGCGGCCGACGATCACGACTTCCGCGCCGTGTTCCAGGGCGGCCGCAGCGACGCCGAAGCCGATGCCGGAGCTGCCGCCGACGACGATGATCTTCTTTCCTGTGAGAGTGGTCATGGGTTTTCTCCGTTTTACAGTAATGGGTTGGAATCAGGCGCGGCCGGCGTGGGCGGCGGCGATGTCCGCGAGGATGATCTTCTTCATCGAATACATCGCCTGGCGCGCCCGGTCGGCCTTTTCGCGGTCCGGATCGTTCATCAGCCGTAAGGCTTCGCCCGGGATGACCTGCCAGTAGACGCCGAACTTGTCCTTCAGCCAGCCGCACGGCTGTTCGGAGCCGCCGCCGGCGGTCAGCGCGTTCCAGAAATAGTCGGTCTCTTCCTGGTCCCCGGTCTCGATGTAGAGCGAGATGCGCTCGTTGAAAGGCGGCACGCCGCCGGCGTTGAGCGCCGTGAAACGTTGCCCTTCGAGCTCGAAGTCGAAGATCGCGTGCGGCTTGTCGGTGAACTCGATCGCTCCGAGCGCGCGGCTGTTCTTGAAGACCGAGAGATAGAAATCCCGCGCGGCTTCGGCATCGAGGTTGAACCAGAGGAAGGGATGAACGGTGGCCATTGC
The DNA here is from genome assembly GCF_029625685.1 of Mesorhizobium sp. WSM4976. Taxonomy (NCBI): domain Bacteria; kingdom Pseudomonadati; phylum Pseudomonadota; class Alphaproteobacteria; order Hyphomicrobiales; family Phyllobacteriaceae; genus Mesorhizobium; species Mesorhizobium sp. WSM4976. The sequence continues at coordinate 102,378 of NZ_JARTVT010000025.1, read as the reverse complement.
GTCCTCGCACGTTGGTGAGTTTTGATCACAAGTTCTGTGAGGATTTTTGGCTGGAAAAAGCTCGATGGACAAACCAAAGTTTGGCAAGTATTTGTTACCATAACTCACAAATGTCTTGGCCATGACCCGCAGACTGCCGCCACTCAACGCCTTGCCGGCCTTCGAGGCCGCCGCACGGCATTTGAATTTTTCCAGGGCCGCGGACGAGCTCAACCTCACGCATGGCGCGATCAGCCGGGCGATAAAACATCTGGAGGATCAACTCGGCGTGCAGCTCTTCGAGCGCGCGACGCGCTCGGTGCGGCTCACTCCGGTCGGCGAGCCCTATGCGGTCGCGGTGCGCGAGACGCTCGACCAGCTCGCGCTGGCGACGCAGACCGCAACCTCGCGCCACTCCGGCTCGACGCTCAACGTCAGCACGTCGGACGGGTTTGCGGGCAAATGGCTGGTACCGCGGCTCTACCGTTTTCACCGCGCGCATGGCGATATCGACGTGCGCGTCTCGACCACCGGCCGGCTAACCAATTTCCGCGGCGACGGCATCGACGTCACCATACGATATGGCGGCGGCCGCTATCACGGGCTGACGTCGGAATTCCTCACCGGCGAGGAAGTGTTTCCCGTCTGCAGCCCGAAGCTGTTGGAAGGGCCGCATCCGCTCAGGCAACCCGAGGACCTCAAGCACCACACGCTCATCCGCGACGGCTACCGCATCGACTGGGCGGCATGGCTGGCCAGCGCCGGCGTCGAAGGCGTCGACCCCAACAGCGGGCTCACCTTCGATTCCGCCACCTTCGCGGTGGAATCGGCCGTCCAGGGTGAAGGCGTGGTGCTCGGCCGCACCATGCTGGTTTCCGCCGACCTTGCCACCGGCCGGCTGGTGCGGCCGTTCGATCACGCGCTGAAGGCCGTCTCCAGCTTCTATCTGGTCTATCCGCCGGAGGCGATCCGTCAGCGCAAGGTCAAGGCGTTTCGGGACTGGCTGTTTTCCGAGATCGGCCCGGGCTGACGTGGCCTCAGGAAACCTTCCTTCGGCTCCGCGGTTGATACCGATCCGAGAGTGGGTCATTCATGGCGAGACAAAGAACAGCGACGGTCAGACACGCCAAGCGGCCGCGCTCGCGTCCGCTGAAGGGCGAAGAGACGGAAGTGAAGCACGTCGTCGAGACGCAGGGGCTGTCGCCTGCGCAGGCGCGGGAACTTGTACGCCGCTATGGCAACGACTGGCGCAAGATCGAGGAAGCCGCCAAGACCTACAAGGGCGACGACTAAGGCTCGCCTGCCGACCTGAAGCAAATGTTCATAGCCCGGATATCGACGCGAGCCGCAGCCCGTTTGGTCTCGGCTTTCGCCGTTTCGAGATTTTCCATCTCGACGTGGATCGGCGGCTACGCCGCGGATTCGAGGAACTCAAAACGGAATTTCGGCATTCGTCTCCCCGTTTCCAGCGGCGGACGGTGCAGGCGCAATCGAGCCATGATCATCGCCGCCGCCATCGCGCTGCTCCTCCAGCACGGTCTCGGCGATGTATTCCTTGAGGTCGCCCACTTCCTCGCTGATCTCGTCAGGCCCTATGCCTTGGCTTTCGGCGTCGGCGATGCACTGATCGGCCAGTTCAGCGGCGACTATCTCGGGCGGCATCGAGACGCGGGGTTCGGTCTTATGCTCATTGATCCATTCCTCCACGAAGTGGGCGGTTTTGTTCACGAGCATGTCGGCCTCCGGCGAGGCTTCGGCTACGGGCTGTTCCAGCTTGATATCCATGCAAGAGCATCCTCGATGATCTTCTTCAACGCCGATTGGTCGCAAAGGATGCAGCGCTCGGTCGATGGTGAGCGGCGAGCCGGGGATCGGCTGACCAGGCGCCGGTCGGGGCTCGCGCATGTCGGCCGGGAACCTGAATCACGGTCGAACATTCTTGCTGTTGGGAGAAACTGACCGCAGGCGAAAGACGTGAAGGCTCAGGGCTTTAGAGCGCTGCTGGCCAGCGGAGCACTCGCTGCCGGGCGCAAGGCCGGCTATTGGCTCGACATCCTCAAATATGTCGCCGTGGCCGTCGCCGCCGCGATTGCCACGCTGGCCGCGGTAAACCTCACCCCGGAGCCGCGTGTCATCCGCACGATCGTTCCGCACCGTTTCGACGCCGCGGATCCGCAATTCGTGCAAAGCATGAGCAGCTATTCGCAAGGGCAGATGTTCGAGCAGAACGCCGTGCAAACCCTCGTCAACGGCGACGAGATTTTTCCGGCGATGCTGCAAGCGATTGGCGCGGCCCGATCCAGCGTCGACATGGAAACCTACATTTACTGGTCGGGCTCGGTCGGTTATCAGTTCGCCACGGCGCTGGCCGCGAAAGCCCGCGAAGGCATCGAGGTCCGAGTGCTGGTCGACTGGCTCGGCAGCCTGCCTTTCGACGAGAACCTGATCCACATCATGACGGGCGCCGGGGTGCGGTTCCAGCGCTACCGCCCCGTATACTGGTATACGCTTGACCGGGTGAACAATCGGACGCACCGCAAGCTGCTCATCGTGGACGGGCGGGTGGCGTTCACCGGCGGGGTCGGCATCGCGGACAACTGGCTGGGCAATGCGCGCAATCCGAACGAGTGGCGTGACACGCATTATCGGATTGAAGGACCTTCGGTGGGCGCCTTCCAGGCAGCCTTCGCCGAGAACTGGCTGGAGACCGCGGGCGAAACATTGCAAGGAGAGAAATTCTATCCGCCACCCGAACCCGCAGGCGCGCTTAGCGCCCAGCTGATCCTTTCATCGCAACCGAACGGCTCCGAGAACATGGAGCTGATGATGCTGGCCGCGATCGCCGCGGCCAAGGATCATCTGCGCATCGGCATGGCCTATTTCGTGCCGGACGAAATTGGGCTGCAGCAGATACTCGACGCCAGGAAGAGAGGCGTGGCCGTCGACGTCATCGTGCCCAATTCACTGACCGATGTGCCCATCGTGCGAAAGGGCTCGCGCCACTTCTGGGGAGAACTGCTGGAAGCGGGCGTGCGCATCTACGAGTTTCAGCCGACGATGTATCACCCCAAACTGCTCATTGTCGACGACGTCTGGGCAAGCTTTGGTTCCACCAATCTGGACGAGCGCTCTTTGCGCCTGAATGACGAAGCCAGCCTCAATGTCTACGGCAAGGATTTTGCGCACACGCAGATCGACTTGTTCAACGAGGACCTGAAACGGTCGAGGCAAATCAGCCTGGCGGAATGGCAGGCGCGCCCGCTGACCGAGAAAGTCACCGATTGGCTTGCGAGCAAGCTGCACACGCAGCTCTAGGTTCGGCGCGAAGAGTTTCGCGCTACGATTCACCTGGGTTAGGGCGGAATCATCAACAAACATCCAGGATGGTCGTGCCAGAACGTTGGGGTTGGCAGGCCCGGTCGGCGGTGGTTGTGTCACCAGCATGTCCGCCGGTCGGGCGTCCTTGGGCTGGGGCGCGGAGGAGGAGACATGCCGATTACGAGACTGTCGAAAGGCGCATTCCTGCCCGACGAGGTGAACTTTCTTGGCCGCGTCCTTGAACTCGGCGCCCATGTCAATGAAACCGAGGAGCAGCGCGAGCGACGAGCCTTGCGCATCATCGCGAACTACATGGCGGGGATCACCGACGAGCGGGAACTGGCGGAGCTGTCGCGAAGACCGCTGGGCAGATGACGCGCAGCGAAGCGGCCAGCCAAAGCGAGGCCGCGATGAAACTTTCGACGGTTTTCCCAGTTCGGTTGGAAGGAGGATTCTCGATATGACTGAACCTGGTGAAGGCAGTTCCCATGGTCGAATTGACGACAAGCAGCTCGTCATTCTGCTGAAGCAAAAAACCGGCATTTCCGACGCTCAGGCCAGGCGGCTGATAAAGGCTGTCGGGCGCGACCGGCCGTCGCTTTTGCGAGAAGCCCGGATCATAAGGGCGCGTGTTCAGACGTCCGCTTCAGGTCGTATGTGACCGGCGGAATGCGGCGCATTTCCTACCGGCCTCCGCGACAGTGAAGGCGCTTCGCGGCTTGTGGTTTCGAAAACCGTGCCGAACCAGGCAGCGGCTCGTCGAAGTCCGTTGGCTTGCACGGGCATGCCGTTTGCGCGATGCTGAACGGTCATGACCACCCAGTATCTGGACCACAAATTGGAATGCCCGTTTTGCGGCGTCATCCGTTTGAACATTCCAGCCGATGCCCAACCCACAACACCGATCCATTGCGCCGAGTGCGGTGCGTATCTCGGCACGTGGGACGAGCTTCAAACCGACTTCGAGCAGCAAGGCGGCACCGACGGCGTGTTCCGGCTGGACAAGGGGCGTATCAAAAAGCTCAATTCCAGTCGGTAAGAAGGCCGCTGCCGGTGGCCCGAATGCTGGCTGATCGACTGCTCGACACGCCGAACATCGGGCCTGAGGAATGGGACATGAGCGCATCCGCCAAGTCCTTGACGGTTCAAACTCGTAAACCCATATCGAAGTCGGGCACGGACCGCCGCGGTCCCGCCCTATCAAACTCAAATTGTTCGTTCGACTTGGAGGATCTTATGAACGATCGGATGTTCGACAGCCCTGTTTTCGTCAAGAGCGGAAACAGCCTCGTCCAGGAGATCGCGTGCCTCGAGGACGCGCTGGAATTCCTCTATGAATGGCCGAAGAACCGGCGCGGGCCGATCTATGAAACGGCGCTGCGCGCCTGCCAGCGGGCATTCGACAGCGGTTTTCCGCTGACAGCGGCCAGAGAGGCATTCTGCGGTTTCGCGAGGTCTGCCAGAATCCATGAAGACGTGAGCACCACCCTGCCCTGGATGATCGGCAAAGGCCGCAAGGGCGGCGGTCTGACCGCCTAGCATCGTCGCGGATCGAGGAGTTTGCGATGTTCGCCAAACCATTCGAAAAACCAATCCGGGTTTGGGTAGGGCTGGGCTTTCCGCGTCAGTTGAACACCGTCGTGGACGCCTATCAATTCGCCATCGACTGGTGCGGCAACAGCCCCGAGCAGAAGGCGGCCATCCGTGCCTGCAGGGCCGCGCTCGCCGGGGATGTCGATGCGGAAACAGCGAGGGGCGTTTTCGTCGCCTTTGCGCGCAAGAAGGACATCCTCATCGAGGATGGAGCCATTCCCCCCATGCTTGGAAGTGCTCACCCAAAACATGCCTGACGTAAGTGAGGCGGCGGCCAGCGCCGCCTCATTGCCTCTCAGTCGCGATCGCCGGTGGCGAGCACTCGCGATGATCTTCACGTTGCGCTTTGATAGGAACCAGATCGGGGCTGCCGCGTCATAGAGGCAGGTCCTAAAGCATGTCTCCCGAAAATGGTACCCGGTTTCGGGAGAAGGACATGCGTAACATCAAAGACCTAAAGCGCATGGAGCGAATCCGAAGGATCGCGACGCGCTTTGGTCGCGGTTCCGGAGTGACGTCGATGGTCAGGTTCCTTGTTGTCGTGGCGGTGGCGCTCGGCATCGCGTGCGGCATGACGCAGGCAGCGAGGCTGCAACCCGACGCGGTCAATCAAGCGCAATTCAGCGAAGGCGAACCAAAAGGCGTCAGCCCCATGCTGCTCAAGGCACAGGTGCTTCTGGACCGCGCCCGCTTCTCCCCCGGACTGATCGACGGCCGCGCATCGCAGAACTTCACCAAGGCGGTCGCGGCCTTCCAGGCGGCGAACGGACTGCCCTCCGACGGCAAGCTCACGCGGGAAACCTGGGACAAGCTCGCGGCCACTTTCGCCGGTCCGGTGATGACGACCTATGAGACCACCGCGAAGGATGTGCGCGGCCCCTTTACCAGGCGCATCCCGGCCCGCATGGAGAGCATGGCGCATCTCAAACGCCTCGGTTATCGCAACGCGCGGGAGAAGCTGGCCGAGCAGTTCCATATCAGCGAACAATTGCTGGGGGTGCTCAACCCCCGCGCCGGGTTCAACAAGGCCGCCGCGAACCTAGTCGTGCCCGACGTCGGCCGCGGCGATCCGCCTTCACAGATAGCCAGCGTCGAGGTGGACAAGGCATCGCGCCAGGTGCGCGCCCTCGATGCAGCCGGCAAGGCGATTGCCGTCTACCCGGCCTCGATCGGCAGCGAGGAAAAACCGGCGCCGAGCGGCGCGGCCGAGGTCAAGCGCGTGGTGCACGATCCGACCTATCACTACAATCCGAAATTTGCCTTCAAGGGAGTGAAGACCAAGCATCCCTTCACCATCGCCAAGGGACCCAACAATCCCGTCGGATCGGTGTGGATCGACCTCTCGATCGAGAGCTACGGCATTCACGGCACACCCGATCCGGGCAAGATCGGCACCACCTTCTCGCATGGCTGCATCCGGATGACCAACTGGGATGCCGAAGACCTCGCCGCCATGGTCAAGCCGGGAACGAAGGTCGACTTCAACGACGAGACGGCGCAGGATGGGCAAGCTCAGTGACTGCCGCCGCCCGCAGCCCGGGCGGCACACCACTGCATAAATCCAGCTTATCATGACCCCTAATTTTTGAAGACGTTACAGCGCCGATCACCCCCTGTAGCTTCGATCGCGGTTGTTCTCGGCTCGTCGAAAAACTTGGTGGTTTGATGCAGACACATGCGCGGGTAGTGATCGTTGGCGGAGGGTGCGTTGGCGCTGGTATCCTCTATGGCCTAGCCAAGCGCGGCTGGACCGACGTGGCGCTGCTGGAGCGCACGCAACTGACCGCCGGCTCGACTTGGCACGCGGCGGGGCTGATCCCCTCCTATGCCCGCAACATCAATGTCGGGCGCATGATCAACAAGACAATCGAGATTTATGAGGGGCTGGAGGCCGAGACCGGACAGCCGGTGGGCTGGCACAAATGCGGCCAGTTGCGCATCGCCAATTCACGGGACCGGCTCGATGAATTCAAAAGTTATATGAGCGTCGCCGAGGTGCAGGGCATGCGGGCGCATCTGCTGACGCCCGACGAAGCGCGAAAGCTCTGGCCGCTGCTCGACAACAAGGAGATGCTGGGCGCGCTCTACCATCCCGATGACGGGCATATCGCGCCGGCCGACGTGACGCATGCCATGGCCAAGGGCGCGCGCGATCTTGGCGCCAAAGTCTATCTCAACACAGAGGTCACCGGCTTCAGACGGACGCCGGGCGGCGAGTGGCTGGTTCAGACCAATCAGGGCGACATCACCTGCGAGCATGTGATTTGCGCCACCGGCAATTACGCGCGCCAGACCGGCGCGCTGCTCGGTCTCGACATCCCGGCGATACCGATCCTGCACCAATACTGGATCACCGAAGCGGTGCCGGAAGTGGTGGAGCGCAAGCGCGGCGGCCGGCCCGAAATGCCGATCCTGCGCGACGAGGGTTTCGAGGGCTATCTGCGCGAGGAAGGCGACGGGCTGATGTTCGGCCCTTACGAGCGCACCGAGCACCTCAAACTCTTCGCCGAGGACGGCGTTCCCGGCTGGTTCGGCGCCGACCTGCTGGAAGAGGATTTCGAGGCGGTGTCGTGGAACTGGGAGCAGGCGTTGCGGCTGGTTCCGGCGCTCGGTCGCGTCGGCATCAAGGCCAATGTGCGCGGGCCCTTCCAGATGACGGCGGACGAGCTGCCGCTGATGGGACCAGCCTGGGGCCTGCCCAATGTGTGGCTCGCCGAAGGCGTGCCGGGCGGCATCCTGTGGGGCGGGACAATAGGCTATTACCTGTCGGAGCGGATCGTCGAGGGCGGCAATAGCCTCGACACGTCCGATCTCGACCCGCGCCGCTTCGGCGACTACGCCAACAAGGAATGGACGCGCGAGAAGGTCCGCGAAGCCTGGGGCACGCATGCGGAGCAGAAGTATCCGGGGCAGGACATGCCGGCCGCGCGTCCGCAGAAGACCGCGCCTTCCTATGACCGGCTGACGGAACTCGGCGCGGTCTGGGGCGTGCTCAATGGCTGGGAGATGCCCAACTGGTTCGCTCGCGACGGCGTCGAGGCCAAGGACCAGTACAGCTGGCGCTGGACACCCAAGGGCAATCTTGTCGGCGAGGAGGTGCTGGCGGTTCGCAACGCGGTGGGCCTTGTCGAGATGACGCCGATGACCAAGTTCGAGGTGTCGGGCAAGGGCGCGGCTGCATGGCTGGACCGGATCATCGCCAATCGGCTGCCCTCAGTCGGCAAGGTGACGCTGGCGCATCATCTGACGGCCAACGGTGGAGTGCAGGCGGAGTATATGGTGGCGCGTCTCGGCGAGGACCTGTTCTACCTGATCTCAACGCCGCGCGCCGAGCGCTGGAACTTCGACGACTTGTCGAGGTTGCTCCCTGCCGATGGCGGCGTGAGCCTGAGGAACGTCACCAATGACCGCGGCTGCTTCACGGTGGTCGGCCCGAAGGCGCGAGACGTGCTGCAGCCGCTGACCGAAATCGATCTTTCCAACGAGAGCTTTCCCTGGTTCGGCGTCAGGACCGGCAGCGTGGCCCTGGCCAGCGATGTGCGGCTGCTGCGCGTCAACTATGAGGGCGAGCTCGGCTGGGAGCTCTACCATCCGCTGCCCTACCAGCGGCAGTTGCTCGATGCGATCCTGAGAGAAGGCGACAAGCACGGCATGCGGCTGGTGGGGCTGCATGCGCTGGAGTCGCTCCGGCTCGAGAAATCCTATCGCGCCATGTATCGCGACATGAACCCCGAGCTCAACGCACTGGAGAGCGGACTGGAGCGCTTCATCCGCCTCGACAAGGGCGACTTCGTCGGGCGTGACGCGGTGCTGGAATACAAGGAGCGCAACGACCAGCGCCGCTCGGTGACGCTCAGGATCGATACGGACGGCGCCAGCACTTTAGCCAATGAGGGGCTCTACAGCGACGGCAAGCTGGTCGGGCGCATCACCTCCGGCGGCTATGGCTATGCGCTCGGGCACGACGTGGCGCTGGCGCTGCTGCCCGGGCGTTTTGCCAGGCCCGGCACGAAGCTCGATGTCGCGATCCTCGGCGAATGGAAGGTCGCGGAGGTGATTCCGGACTCGCCCTACGACCCGACCTCGGCCAGGGCGCGGATGTAACAGGCGGGGCCTGCAAAGGGCCCGTTGCCGGCGTCTTTCGGAGGGAAGCCCAATGCACATCGAGCGGATCAACGTCTATTCGGCACAGCTGCCGGTCAAGAACGGCGTCTACCGCATGGCCAGCGCCGATGTGGAGGCGCTGGACTCCACACTGGTCGAGATCATCACCGATGACGGGCTCACAGGCTGGGGCGAGACCTGCCCGATCGGCCCCGTCTACCAGCCGCATCATGCTCTCGGCGCCCGCGCCGCCATCGCCGAGATCGCACCGGGGCTGATCGGCTCGGAGATCGCCTCGATCAGGCTGCTCGCCAAGCAGATGGACGAGCGGCTCAACGGCCACGGCTATGCCAAGGCCGCCTTAGACATGGCGTTTCTCGACCTGATCGGCCAGAAGCTCGGCGTGCCCGTCTCGACGCTCTTGGGCGGCGCGCTGACCGACCGCGTGCCGGCCTATTGTTCGCTGATCGTCGGGGAGCCGGAGGAGACGGCGAGGATCGCCGCCGACAAGGTGAAGGGCGGCTATCCGCGCCTGCAGGTGAAGATCGGCGGGCGCAATCTCGAGGAAGACGTCGCCGTTGTCCACAAGGTCTGGGAAGCGGTCGGCTACAAGGCGCGGCTGGCGGTCGACGGCAACCGTGGCTTGACGGTGGCGGCCGCGATCCATCTCGACCGGCTCTGCCAGGCGATCCCCTTCGTCTTCGAGCAGCCCTGCAACACGATGGACGAAATCGCGACGCTGAAAGGCCGCCTCACCCATCCCGTCTATCTCGACGAAAGCACCGAGGACCAGAATGCGGTGCTGCGCGCAATCTCCATGGGGATTGCCGACGGCTTCGGCTTCAAGGTGACGCGCCTCGGTGGGTTGACGAAGATGGCGACTGTGCGAGACCTTTGCGCCATCCGCTCCCTGCCGCACAGCTGCGACGACGCCTGGGGCGGCGACATCATCGCGGCGGCCTGCGTGCATCTTGCCGCCACCGTCGAGCCGCGCCGCATGGAAGGCGCCTGGATCGCCCAGGAATACATCGAGGGCCATTTCGACCAGAAGCACCCAGTCGTCATCAAGCAAGGCTATATCGACGTGCCGCAGCGGCCGGGGCTGGGCGTGAAACCCGAGCCCGGCATGTTCGGCAAGCCGGTCGCGATTTACGGGCCGTAGGCCGGTCGCCGACGATACGGATCGTTCCGCCCTGTCCCGCGTTCTTGTGACACACAAGGAGGAATGGCGATGGACGACGATCGGATCGAGAAGATCAGGCAGCGCGCCTATGAGATCTTTCAGCGCGAGGGCGGCATCCTCGGCAATCATGAACGACACTGGCACCAGGCCGAGATGGAGATCGACCGCGAAGCCGCCCTGCCGCTGACGGCGGACGATGCCCTGCCCGAAACGCGCGAGATCGACAGCGCCGATGTGCTGACGGTGGAGGCTCTTGCCATGCGCACCGGCATTTCGGGCGACGAGGCGCAGGAGCTGCTCGACCGGCTGGGCAACGACCGCGCCGCGATCGAGCAGGCGGCGCGGAGCCTGCAGGCGAAACGGCGCAGCTGACGAGCCGGCAACCAACCTATCCGCGGTGAGAGCCACGGGCATGCCCAGGCATGCCCCGGCGCCCGCGCCCGGCGTGCGCTCTCAGGCGCGCTGGTCGCGCTTGTCCTCATACTCGTGACGGGATGGACAGCGCTTCACCGAGCGACGTCGGCTTTTCGCTCCATCGCCGGAACCCTCGGGCCGATCAGAGGTTCATCCCCTGTAAGATCACAGGAGATGCGCCATGGACCACACCAGCCACGCAAGACTGACCAATGCCGAGCTCACGCCCGACATCCTCGAAGGCGCGACCATCTATGGGCCTGATGACGAGAAGATCGGCTCCGTCGATCACCTGCACGGCAGCCAGGTCGTCATCGATGTCGGCGGCTTTCTCGGCATCGGCGCCAAGCCGGTGGCCGTCACCGCCAGCCAGCTCGACTTCATGCGCGACGAGGACGGCGACGTGCATGCCGTCACCAGCTGGACGAAGGACCAGTTGAAGGCGATGCCGGAACATCGCGACTGAAGCGCAAGCGCTCGTGAAACGAACCCGACCCGGCAATTGCCGGGTCTTTTTTTGGAGGCGGCGCGGTCGAGCAGCTCGCGCTCGGCGGCCTGCATCTGGCCGCCGTGCTCAACGAGACGTTGGCGGTGGACAAATAGAAGCTGCGCAGAAATCAGGCTGCGGGCAAACTAGCCGATGCACGGCATCGGGTGAAGATGGCAGCGAACCCCGGCTCTTCAGCCGCTATCGCCCTTCTCGGTCAAGGCACGAACTTCCGTCGGCGTCATGCCGTAGCGCAGCCGGAACTGCCGATAGAAAGTGGAAGGCTCGTTGAAGCCGACCTCAAAGGCAATGTCGGCGATGCGCCGCAGCAACTGTCGGCGGTCGGTGAGGCAGCTATGGACATAGGCGAGCCGCTCGCCGTTGACATAGTCCGAAAAGCTTGTGCCCTCCCCGGCAAAGAGCTGGCGGACATAGCGCTCGCTGATACCGAATTTGCGCGATATCTGCCCGGCGTTGAGCCCGGGATCGGTGAGATTGCGGGCGATGTGCTGCTTGATGGCTGCAAGCCTCGCGGCGCGGACGCCAGGGGGATGCGTATGGGCCTCCATGCCACCGAAGGACACGGCAAGAAGATCGGTGATATGGCGGGACGCGAGAGGTGCGAGCGTCTCGGGCTCCTCGATATGCAGGAGCGACCAGAGGTAATCGAACAGCAGCCGATGGGCTGGAAGCGTACGGCCGAGAGTGTCGGGACGCACGTCGTCGAGGTTCTTCACCAGCGGGGCCAGCAGCGAGCGCTTGAACTGAAGCGCCATGGTCCATTGCGAATCCTCGCTGACGACCGAGTAGCGACGGTCCATCGGGAAGATGGCGGCGGTGCCGGGATCCGTGCTGAAGTCGCCACGCCCGGGCATGGTGAGGCGGTAACCGCCCTTTTTCCAGGACAGGATGATGTCGTCGTTGCCGTCGGCCATGAGCTCGCTGTTGCGCTCCCAGATCATGGGAGAGACAGAACCCTTGGTGAGACTCATCTCCGGCAGGAGCAGGGTACGGGCCGAGAATTTGAGGGGCACGTCGGCACGCGGCGTGATGTCCAGCCGCATCTGGATGCGCCCGTAGCAATCGCGAATGAACTCGTCCCGATGATCTTCGGGAATGTCGTCCGCCGAGAATGTAGCCACCCGATCAGCGCTCGCCATCGTGCTCCCTGTCGAAGACCGCCTGGAGTTGGACGGTGCCTGCCCGCAATTGGCGTTTGCCTGTCCGCTGACGCTGAGAATCCTCATTTCCGCTCTGGATCGAGCCTGATCCCAAATGGTCTCTCAGCTTTCTGAAAATGAGTTAAGTGTGACAATTTTGCAAGACTGAAATTCCGGAGCAACAACTGTTCCGTTATTGCAATTTTGACTTCCGTCTTCGCCACACGCACCCGGATTTTCTCTGCTAGCGGTGCGTTGAAGGGGCGGCACTCGATTTTCACGTCCGCGATGAACGGACATGTCTTCGCAAGTTGGCTGACGGCCCCGGAGACCCGCTCATGGATGAGCGGGAAGGAATGTGGACGCAATTTCGAAACTAGCAATCCAACGAGGAACGTATCCGATGAAGATCATACCCACGTCCATGGCCGCCATGGCAATCGTCCTTGCCGCCGGCAGCGCTTTCGCGGCCGATGCGCTCGCCCCGGAAGCGGCCCCGATGCCGCCGGCGGAGGAGAGCTTCAGCTGGACGGGGCCCTATTTCGGCGGGTTCGGTTCGTTTGCGGTTGGCGACATGAACCTCAATTCGCGGCAGATCTTCGCCGATGGCAACCCGCCGCCGATCAACGGTGCATTCGAGATTTCCGCGAGCGGCTTCCTCGGCGGCATCCAGGCCGGCTATGACCGGCAGTTCGCCGACCGCTGGGTGATCGGCGCCGTGGCGGACATTGCCGCATCCAGCTACGGCTCTTCGGTCACGGCTTCGGTGGACGGCACCGAGATCTTCAATGGCGAAGTGGACCTCAAATATCTTGGCACCGTTCGCGCGCGGCTGGGGCACGCTTGGGACCGCACGCTGATCTATGGCCATGGCGGCCTTGCCTTCGGCAAGACCGAGCAGACGCTGACGGTCGGCGGCACGACCGTCTTCAACGAGAAGCAGACGCGGGCCGGCTGGACCGTCGGCGCGGGCATCGAGCACGCCATCACCAATCACCTCTCCTTCGGCACCGAATATGCTTATGTGGACCTTGGATCGAAGCAGATACTCGACAATGGCGAGGGGCTGACGGTCAAGGACGACGTGGCTTTCCACACGTTGAAGGCCTTTGTGAACTTCCGTTTCTAAGCACGTAGCGAACGCTCGGCTTCGCTGTGGATAGATAGCGACTGGAAGATGTCATCCCGGCTGGCCGCACGTCGATGATTTCTTGCTGAAGGCCGCCCCGGCAAAAAAACGCCCGCTCCGGCATGCCGGAGCGGGCGGAAGTTCCTGCGCAGGAAGCCTACTTGCAGTCTTTCAGCAGCTTCAGCGCCTTTTCGGCATTGGCCTGTGACGTGTAGGCCTTTGTCCCCGCGTCGGTCAGTTTCTTGCCGTCGGGTTTCGTGGAAACCACCGAACATTTCTTGGTCGTTGCGTCCTTTGCCACCCAATATTGCGTGGCGGCAAATGCCGGCATGCTGACAAGCGCGACAACCGAAGCTGCAACCAGAACCTTACGTATCATGGCGTTCTCCCAAAATTGTGGATGGCCCGGCCTGCCCATCCCTGAAGCGCCGATGCCCCAATAGGAGGAGCGGGCCGAGCCGGCGGCCAGCGGTATCGCGAATTTACCGCCTGGGGCAATTTACAAAAATGTAAAGTTTGGCCGTGCGTTTGCGGCGCGAGACGAAGCTATCGGCGCACCACTGCAACAAGGCTGGCGCAGAGGCCGACATTGAGCGTGGCGGCAGCCGCGAGAGCGATCAGGACGAGATTGCCGCCGCCCACGCCAAGAAGCAGCGCTCCAATGGAAGGAGCCGCCGCCTGGATGATGAGGCTGGGCGTCGCGAGCTTGCCCATCAGGGTTGCGTATTGCTGCGGATTGAACAGCACCAGCGGCAGCGCGCCGCGCGCGATCGTATGGATGCCGTTGCCGGCACCGTAAAGGATCAAAGCGAGGGCAATGAAGGTCTGGCTCGTCAGGAGCAGCCAGATTCCGGCCGCGAGCAGTGATACGGATGCCAGCATCGTCCAGATCGGATGATGCCGGTTGCGGCCGATCAGCAGCTCGGCTACCCGCGCGCCCACCTGTGAAGGGCCGACCAGGGCGCCGAGGCCGACTGCGGCCGCCAGTCCGATGCCGCGCAATTGCAGCAGCGTCAACAGGTGAACGGAGAGCGTGGATGCGATCATCGCGGCCAAGGTCTGAATCGATGCCAGCAGAATGAAGCGCGTTCGCGTCCTGCCCGTGGCCGACGCCTCCTTCGACCTGTCTCTCACCGGCATTGGCGCCGCGGGCGGAGGCGGCGGAATCACCCAAAGGTGGAGCGGCAAGCAGATCGCCAGATGGATCGCGGCATAGGAAAGGCAGGCGACGCGCCATCCGCCATGCTCGACCAGGAAGACGCTGAGCGGCCAGCAGACGGTGCTCGCGAAGCCGCCGAAGAGCGTCAGGTTGGTGATGGCGCCGCGCGCGCTTCCTCCGTAGAGCCGCCCTAGCGTAGCGAAGCCAGCGTCGTAGAGACTGCTCGACATGCCAAGGCCCATCAGCAGCCAGGCAACCAGGTAAAGCGGATAGGCGGTTGCCGTCGCCAGCAACGAATGCGCGGCCGCCACCAGCAGCGAGCCGGCGGCGAGCACCGGACGGCCGCCGTGGCGCTGGATCAGTTGGCCGGTGACGGGGGATACAAGCCCGGCAAGCAGCAGCCCGCAGGACAACCCGGCAACGACCGAGGCGACCGACCAGCCGGTATCCTTTGCAATCGGCGCGGCAAGGACCGCTGGCAGATAGTAGGATGATCCCCAGGCGAGGATCTGCGTGATTCCGAGGGCCGTGACGACAACATGACGGTTGCGCTGGACGGGCGCAGGGGCTTCGGCCTTCACGGATTGCTCAAAGCCCATTATCAATCGAGCCTTGAAAGGGGAGCAAATGCGTATCGCGGTAATCGACCAGGCCGAAGCAACGGCGCAGCTCGACGCCCTCGCCGGGCTCTTGATGCAGAGCATCGAGGATGGGGCACTCGTCGGCTTCGTCCTGCCGTTCGACGCCGAACAGGCCCGGTCCTATTGGCAAGGCATCCTCCCCTCGCTGACGGACGGGGAACGTCTTCTCATCTGCGCCTATGTCGAGGACAATCTCGTCGGCACCGTCCAGCTCTATCTGTCGCCGGAACCAAATGCGCTGCACCGGGCGGAGGTTTACATGCTGCTCGTGCATCGAGATTTCCAGCGGCAAGGCATCGGTTCCGCGCTCATGGCGTCCCTGGAAGACGAGGCAAGGAAGAGAAAACGCTCCCTTCTCCTTCTCGATACCGCCGAAGGGGGAGCAAGCGAGCGGCTCTATCGGCGAATGAATTGGCGGCAAGTCGGCGTCGTGCCGCATCATTCCGTCGACCCGTTCGGCAAACCAAGGGCCTCCATCTATTTCATGAAGCATCTGGCGCCCTAAGCGGGAGGCCGGGATCTTTTGTTTTTTCGCAATTCGGACGGAAAGCCGCTACGCACTTTTCCCGGAATTGGCCGTATAGGCGACCTGCTCGCCGTCCTCCTTGATAAACTCCCGCACCGGATTGTCGAGCAGCGGCAGCACCGCTTCCGATGGCCGGCACAGTCTTGTCCCTTTCGGCGTCTCAACGATCGGCCTGTTGATCAGGATCGGATGGGCGAGCATGAAATCGATCAGCTCGTCGTCACTCCATTTCGGATCGGCGAGACCGAGCTCGGCGTAGGGCGTTCCCTTCTCCCGCAGCAATTGACGGGGCGCGATCCCCATCGCTGCGATCAGTTCGAGCAGCCGCTCGCGGCTCGGCGGCGTCTTCAGATATTCGATCACCACCGGTTCCTCGCCGCTGGCGCGGATCATGGCGAGCGTGTTGCGCGAGGTCCCGCAAGCGGGATTGTGGTAGATCGTGACCGTCATGGCTCTGCTTTCAGTGGCTGGGATTGCTGAACGGTTTCGGGCTTGAGCAGCCAGCCCATGAGCGCAAGAGCGACCAAGGCGCCGAGCAGTTCGGCGATGATGAAGCCCGGCAGGTCGACCGGCCTGATACCGGAGAAGGTGTTGGTGAGCGAGCGCGCTACGGCAACGGCAGGATTGGCAAAGGACGTGGACGCCGTGAACCAATAGGCCGCCGTGATATAGAGCCCGACCAGCCACGGCACGGCCCGCCGTTCGAAGCGAATGCCGGCGAGAATGACGGCGACAAGGCCGAATGCCGCGACGCCTTCGGAGAACCATTGCGCCGGCCCGGTCCGCGGCTTCGTCGCGATCTCCAGAACCGGCAGGGCGAACATGAGATGCGCCGCGGCCGCGCCGGCGATGCCGCCGATAAACTGCGCGACGAGATAGGGCGGGAGATCGCGGGCAGGCAGCGACCGGTTGAGGCAGCACACCAGTGAAACGGCTGGATTGAAATGCGCGCCGGAGATCGGCCCGAGGATGGTGATCAACACCACCAGCATGGCGCCGGTCGCGAGCGTGTTGCCCAGCAGCGCCAGCGCGGTGTCATGCGTCAGCGTCTCGGCCATGATGCCGGAGCCGACGACCGTCGCCACCAGCAGAGCGGTGCCCAGGGCTTCGGCGGCGAAGCGCCGCGACGGGTCGAAGCCGGTCATCGGCTGGCCCCGGGGCGGGCGAGGCGCACGGCGATCATTGCCGGGTCCCCTCGCCCGGCCGACAGCAAGGCGCGGCAAGCGCCGGCGCGCAGATTTCCGGACGGCCCGAGCAGCAATCCTCCATCAGGAACCGGATCAGCCCGGATAGCGCGTCGTATTCGGCGCTGTAGACGATCGAGCGGGCATCACGCCGCGCGCTCACGAGACCGGACCGTTCCAGCTCCTTGAGGTGGAAGCTGACATTGGAGGGCGAGACCTCGACCTGTTCGGCCAGCGAGCCGGCAGCGATGCCTTCCGGTCCGGCAACGACCAACAGGCGCAGCAGGCGCAGGCGGGTTTCCTGCGACAGCGCGCCAAAGGCGATCAGGGCTTGACGTTCATCCACGTTTCAATAATCCTTGAAATATTGAAATGAGGAATAGCCGACATGCTGTCTTCTGACAACCCGAAAAAAGTCACCCCGGTCGACCCGTCCGACTTGACCATCGGCGACCTGCTGGTGGCGCTGGCCGATCACAAGGACCGGCCACTGGTGTTCCGCTATGACGGGCGGCCGGTTAAACCAGGCTATCATGTCACCGAGGTGAAGGCGGGGCAGTTCTCGGCGCTGGATTGCGAGGCCAATCCGGAATCATGGTCGGAGATCTTCGTCCAGCTATGGGACGTAGACGAAGGCGGGCCGGTCCATATGCCGGCCGGCAAGTTCGCGGCGATCATCCGCAAGGTCTCGGATCACGTAGCCCTCGACCAGTCGGCGAAACTGACCTTCGAGGTCAGCGACGGCGTCCGCCCGATGGAACTGCACCGCGCGGCTCAGCCAAGCGTCGTTGGCGGCGCCATCGAGGTCGAGCTTTCGCCACGGCCGGCGAGCTGCAAGCCGCGTGACCGCTGGCTGACGGGACAGGCGGCCATGGGAAACGCGTGTTGCGGAGAGAGCCGCTGCTGCTGACCCGGCGAACGACGCCGCGGTGTGCTGCCGTTTCAGAATCTGATCAGGCCATTGGCCTGCAACAAATAAAGACCCACGAGAACGATAGCGGTCAGCGCCACCCAAACGGCTGTCCTGCTCATGCGCGAAGTCCCAGTTGATCGGCCCCAATGAACGCACGCGCCGCGGTTCCCATGTGCCGGGTTGCATGCCGCCCGGGCAGGATCAAGTCACGAACTGCTGAGGACGGCCCATCAGTCCCTCGGCGCGTTGCTGTAGAGCGCCACGCCGATGCGGTCGTTGCGACGCCATCGCACCAAGGCGCGATAGGTTATATCGTCGGCTGGAACCTCGAGCAGGAAGCGTTCCGGTATGTCCGTATCGGCGGGGACGCGCAGTTCCGCGCCCTGCTCGTGCTGATTGCGGACCGAGCAGCCGACTTTTACGGCCCCGGCAATGATCGTGGCTTCCTTGAGCACGAATTCGCGCACATGAAGACGGCGCTCGGTCTCGGGATAATTGGCCATATCCGGCGGGCTCCTAGGGCAAGGGTTTCCTCGCCACGGGGCAGCACGATAGCAGCGATGCGTTTCCGTTCCGTTAGCGATCGCTGAAACGACGAGCCTTGATACAGGTGCTGACGGTTGTCGAAGCTTGAGGGGATCCGCGCGGGATCGACCCGCGCCCGACCGTCTAGCCGCCGGCGATCACCCCGCTCGCATGCAGCACCCAGCGGCGGCCGTCGCTGCGGAACTCGGTGAGCGACAGCGGCTCGATGTCGATCTTCCAGACCGAGGAGAGCGGCGCGCCCAGCACATGCACGATGGCGGCGCGGATCGGCACGGCATGGGTGAGCGCGATGGTGTGGCCGCTCTCGCCGGCCGGGCGCTCCATCAGCGCAGCAACCCGCCGGGCGACGGCGGCAAGCGATTCGCCGTCATGGGGCGCGGCGTCCGGATCGGCGAGCCAGGCTGCCATGCCTTCCGGGTCCTCGGCCCGCACCTCCTCGAAGCTTCGGCCGGCCCAACGCGCGAAATCCTGTTCGGCAAGCAGCGGCTCGACCGTCGCTTCCAGGCCAAGGGCCTCGGCCGTCCTGCGCGCGGCAAGCGCCGGACTTGCCCAGACGCGGTCGGCCCGGCGCAGCGACGAAGCGAGCGCGCCGGCGCGGTCGAACGCGCTCGGCTCCGGCGCCTCGTCCTTCGGAAAACGGCCCTTGCGCATGCCGGGCGTCGCGCCGCTTGCGATCATCGTCAGGCGGGCGAACATCCCAAAACTCCGTGGTCCAGTGAAATTTCGGCCGCGCGAAGCCGCGTTGGCCATTACATGTCGTTGACAGGCGAACGAAGTGCTGACAAGTGTTTTAGCGCTATACGGGATTGGAAGCCGGTGCGAGTCCGGCACGGTCGCGCCACTGTGATCGGCACCAGCCGAAAGTCAGGCCTTATCCCGCAGCACAGTTGGATCAACGGGACGCAGCATCCCACAGGAGGTCAAATGTCCGACACCACCTTCGCCCCGACCTACGGCCCGGTTGCGATTCCCGTCCGCGAGCTTCTGCCCTGGGCCATCTTCGCCGGCCTGATGCTAATGCTGATGATCTATTTCGTCGGCGCGGAAGAAGGCGCGACCTCGCTGATCCGTGGCACGGCGGTGCACGAATTCGTGCATGACGGCCGCCACCTGCTCGGCTTCCCCTGCCACTAGGCGGTTTCAGCCTCGCTGAACCCGCTTTCCATAAAGGGTTAGTGACATGGTCGGAAAACTTTTGCTGCGCGGCATGCTTGTCGGGCTTGTGGCGGGGATTCTGGCGTTCGCCTTCGCGCGTGTCTACGGCGAGCCGCAGGTTGACAAGGCGATCGCCTTCGAGGAACAGCAGGCCCAGGCGGCCGGCGGCGCGCCGGAGCCCGAGATGGTCAGCCGCGCCACGCAGGCAGGCATCGGCCTGGCAACCGGCGTGCTGGTCTATGGCGCGGCGCTCGGCGGGCTGTTCTCGCTGGTCTTTGCCTATGCCTATGGTCGGCTGGGCTCGCTTGGGCCGCGCGGCACTTCGGCGCTCATCGCGCTGCTCGGCTTCCTTGCCGTGATCGTGGTTCCGAGCCTCAAATACCCGGCCAACCCGCCCGCGGTCGGCAACGCCGAAACGATCGCCTACCGGACCGAGTTGTTCTTCATCATGATCGTGGTTTCGATCGTGGCGATGGTGGCAGCGGTTGGCCTTGCGCAGCGGCTGTGGAACCGGCTGGGCGCCTGGAATGCCTCGATCGTCGCGGCGCTCGCCTTCCTGGTGGTGTTCGCGCTGGTGAAGGCAGCTCTTCCTGACATCAACGAAGTGCCGGAGGACTTCTCCGCGACGGTGCTATGGCAGTTCCGCGTCGCCTCGCTCGGCATGCAGTTCGTGCTGTGGACGGTCGTCGGCCTCGGCTTCGGCGCCGCCGTCGAGCGCCTGGTCGCGGTGCGCGACCAGGGCGGCTCCGCCCGCCGCTACGCCTGAACCCATGCCTTGGCCGCCACGGTTGCTTGCCCTGGCGGCCAAATCGGCTCAACGGTCGACACGACCGCTGAGCCGATCTGGTCTTTTGTTTTCTCGCAATTCCGGACGGAAAACCGCGGCACACTTTTCCTGGAATTGCTCGGTTGCAGTGCTGCTCGCCCTGCTGGCCACATCAGCGCAAGCGCATAGCGGCTCGTCGGCCCCGCCTCCCCCGGGCATCCAGATCCCCGGCCTCACCCACGGCCAGATGGCGGTGATCGCGCGCTATCGCGGCGACATCCTCGACCTTGCCCAACGCCAGACCGTGACCGACCCGACCTTCAGGCGGCTCTACAATCACGGCAATCTGCAATTCACCTACTGCCTCTGGGGCCTGATGCCGGGAAGCCTCGGCGACGAGCAGAGCCCCTTCAACGAATGCAGCCACGCTTATCTCGCCGCGGCCAAGGCGCTGCTCGCCTATATGGCCACGATGCCAGCAGCCGAACGCGAGGCGAAGGCGCTGATCTCCGACATCGACGCCGACATGGTGCGCAGCGGCGCGTCGTGGATCCTTTGCCAGTTCAGCGACGAGGCCTTCAGCACCGGCGCGGTGATCGAACCCAGATGGCGGGAGATGGTCTTCCACCTGCCCAGCCTGGCGGCGCTGCTTGCGACCATCGCCGCGCTGATCGGGGCCGGCTGGTCGATCTTCGGCGCGCCGCGTGGCGGCACAGACTGGGGCAATTCCAGGAAAAGCGTGTAACGGTTGGGCCGGGGGACTTCGCCGTACCTTCGTCTTGAATTGCGTAAACCGCGCTAGCTGTCCGCCGCAAGCCGGCGTAAGAAGCGCCACCCACCTGACGTCCGCACGGACCCGCAGCCACCAACCATGTTCGTCTCCGAAGCCCTTGCCGTCACCGCCGCCATGTGCAGCGCGCTGAGCTCCATGTTCCTCAGCGAGCTCAAGGGGCGGGTTCCCCTCCTCCAGCTTGCCCGCTGGCAGATGCTCGCGACCTTCGTGATGACCGGCTCGGTGTCGCTGGCGATCGGCGGCTGGCACACGATCGGACCAAGGGAGTTCTGGTTGCTCGCCGGATCTAGCTTCGCCGGGATCAGCATCGCCAGCACGACCTATTTCGCGACCATCTATTCGGTCGGCCCGCGCATCACGGCGCTGCTCTTCTCGCTCACCTCGCCTTTCGCGCTGGCGCTCGGCTACCTCGTGCTGGGTGAGACCATCGGCCGCTGGCAAGCGCTGGGCGTGGCGCTGGTGCTTGCGGGCATCGTGCTTGCCATCGGCATGCCGCGGCGGTTCCGCAAGCGCGGCGAGCTGGCGCCGGCCATGCCGGTCGTCACCCCTTCCACCGTGCCCGTCAGCACCGTGCCCGGCCCGCCGCTCACCGGCCGCATGGGACCAGGCATCGTGCTCGGCGTCACGACGGCGCTCGGCCAGGCGATCGGCACCCTTCTGGCGCGGCCGGCCATGGCGGCCGGCGTCGAGCCGTTCACGGCCATGGCGCTGCGCTCCGGCCTCGCCGTCATCCTGTTCATCGCGCTCACGGCAACGCCGTTCGGCAAGGGCAAAAGGGAGGCCGTCCAGTTCGGCACGGTCGGGCTCGCCGTGCTGTCCGCCTTCGTCGGCACCTCGCTCGGCATGTCCTGCCTGATGGCCGCGCTGCGTACCGGCAATGTCGGCATCATCTCGACGCTGTCGTCGATGACGCCGGTCATCATCCTGCCGATGGTGTGGCTGCGCAGCGGGCGAAGGCCGACCGCAGCCGCCTGGGCCGGCGCCCTGCTGGCGATCGCCGGCACGGCTCTGATCAGCGTGCGGTGACGCGTTGCGCGTGAGGCTCGAGCCGAAACAGCGAAAAACACGTAAGCCGGCGACCTGGGCGACCAAGTGCGCATCACAATTGCGCGAGCGTGATGACATCTCGGAACGGCAGACGTTTTCCACTTGGGCACCTGGGCTGAACACAGGAGCAAATCATGCGTGGAACAATCATAACTGGCCTCGCGCTGGCAGCCTCCCTTGGAATTGCCCAACCCTCGCTTGCCGCACCCGACTGGAAGGCGGTACAGCAGGCACTGGGGAAATCCGGCCAAGAGGTATCAGGGGGCATCTATCGGGTCGGGCTTCCTCGTTCGGACCTGAAAGTCACCCTCGACGGCTTGGAACTCAAGCCTGCCTTGGCGCTCGGTTCGTGGCTCGCATTCAAACCCATGGGCGATCACGACGCCATGGTGATGGGCGATCTCGTGTTGACAGAACCCGAGATCGGCCCGGTGATGATGAAACTGATTGAAAGCGGCATCGAGGTCACCGCCCTTCACAATCACCTGCAGAGGGCCAAGCCAGAGACGATGTACATGCACGTCCTGGGGCAAGGCGATCCGGAAAAATTGGCCACAGCGCTGCATTTGGCGCTGCAGCAAAGTGGAACGCCACTGTCGGACGCACCGGCGAGCGCCGCCGCTGCTTCCAAAGCGATCGATCTGGACACGCAAACCATTGACAAGGCGCTTGGCCACAAAGGCAAGGTCAACGGCGGGGTTTATCAGATCAGCATCCCGCGCGCGGAGACCATCAAAGACGATGGCATGGACGTGCCCGATGCAATGGGCTCCGCGATTGCCATCAACTTCCAGCCCACCGGCGATGGCAAGGCCGCGATCACCGGCGATTTCGTTTTGATCGCATCTGAAGTGAATCCGGTGCTACGAGCTTTGCGGGAAAGCGGGATAGAGGTGACCGCCGTGCACAACCACATGCTCGACGAACAACCCCGGCTGTTCTTCGTGCACTTCTGGGCAAATGACGATGTCGGAAAGTTGGCCAAAGGGCTGAAGCTGGCGCTCGATCAAGCACACCTCAGGACGGGTAGCTGATCTTTCACGGCCGGCCGAGGCAGAGTTCAGACACCTCTGAACTGCAAGAGCCAGCGGGGCTACCGCCAGGTAAATCTCGCGCTGCTTGTCAAAGCGCGCCTGTATCATTCATGCGCGTGCTCGTGGTGATGCCCTTCCGGTTCCGCCATGGCGAAGGGCAGGTCCTCGCTGTCCTGACCGGCCGCAAGCTGCAGCCTGGCGCTGAACTCATGCGGCTCGGCCGGAGCGACGAGGCTTTGCAGATAGTGGTGGTCGCCGCCGACCGGAGACAGCGGCAGGCTTTCGACGGCGCCGCCCGCCCTTTCAATGGCGACGTTTGCCCGCAGGCCCTCGGCATGGCGCGAGAGACGCAGCCGCATGCGCTCGCCCTGGGGCGTGTCGACGATCTCGAGCAGCCCGCAGGCCAGCTTGCCCGACACCAGGAACGGGTCAGGCGCATGGTGGTGGCCACCCTCGGCGCCGGGCGCGGCAAAGCGCACCGTGGCGACGTCGAGCGCGGGAATGTGCGCGAAGAGCTCGGCCTTGAGCGAAGCGGCAATGTTGTTGGCGGCGGCGAGCAGCAGCCCGTCATTGACCGCGATCTCAACATCGACATGCAGCTTGTGGCCGAGCCAGCGGGCCTTCGCGTCGACCACCCTGTCGATCCCGGCCACATGGTCGGCCGCGTGATGAACCTCGTCGAGCAGCCCCGGCTCCACTCCGTCGAGCATGCGCGTCAGCACGGAACGCGCCGACTGCCAGACGATGCCGAAGATGGCGAGGGTGATCAGCAGGCCGATGATCGGGTCGGCGAGCGGGTAGCCAAGCCAGACGCCGATCGCGCCGGCAACGACGGCAAGGCTGGTCAGCCCGTCTGTGCGCGCGTGATAGCCGTCGGTGATCAGGGCCGCGCTGTTGATCTGGCGGCCGACGCGGATGCGGAAGACGGCCACCGCCTCATTGCCGAGGAAGCCGATGACGCCGGCCGCGGCGAGCCAGCCCAGGAAGCGCACCGGCTGCGGATTGAACAGGCGATCGATCGCTTCGTAACCGGCAACCAGCGCGCTGGCCAGGATGATCAGCACAATGGTGATCCCGGCAAGGTCCTCGACGCGGCCGAGGCCGTAGGTGAACGTTCGAGTCGGCCTGCGGCGCGCCAGCACGAAGGCGATCCAGAGCGGAATGGCGGTCGTTGCGTCGGCGATGTTGTGGATGGTGTCGGCAAGCAGCGCCACGCTACCCGAAAAGACGACGACGGCGAGTTGCAGCGCGGCCGTTATCGCCAGGATGACGAACGACCATTTGATCGCCCAGATGCCGCGCGCAGTCGTGGCGATCGTCGCGTCGATCACGCCATGCGTGTGCCCGTGCGTCCCGTGATGGTCATGGCCGTGCCTGCCATGGCCGTTCCCGCCATGGCCATGTCCGTGCGAGCCGAAGCCGAACCAGTCGAGAATCCTCGTCAACATGAGCCGCCTCACAGATATTTGGTGAGCTGCTTCAGCTCTTTCAGCGTATCCCTGGTCGGCTCTCCGCCCTCGACAAGGCAATGCTCCATATGGTCGTGGATAAGCTCGCGCTTGGCGTTGCCGACGGCACTTTCGACGGCATGGAGCTGTTGCGCGAGGTCAAGGCAGGAACGGCCCTGCTCGAACATGGTGAGCACCGCCGCGAGATGGCCGTGCGCGCGCTTGAGCCGGGCGATGATGTCGGGATGGGAGCCGTGTATCGTCATGGCACCGATCCTATCCCCCAGGGTAGGATATGGCAATCAGGCGAAAGACCACCTCCCGCTGTGTCAGCGGATCCGCCTATCCCGAACTTGGACGTCATATCGCCCGATCAGGCCGACTTGCGGGCAGGCTTGGCATTCGAGGGCGCCTTTATGCCTTCCTTGGCAAGGCTCTTCCTGAGCACCGAGGCGAGGTCGACGACATTTTCCTTTGGCGGTGGCGCGGCCTTCGGCGGTTTCTTACCCTTGCGCTTGG
Organism: Mesorhizobium sp. WSM4976; assembly: GCF_029625685.1. Classification (NCBI taxonomy): domain Bacteria; kingdom Pseudomonadati; phylum Pseudomonadota; class Alphaproteobacteria; order Hyphomicrobiales; family Phyllobacteriaceae; genus Mesorhizobium; species Mesorhizobium sp. WSM4976. Next base: position 77,280 of record NZ_JARTVT010000025.1, on the reverse strand, counting down.
CATCGATCATCGCGATCAGCGCATCCTCATAGGTATCCTCGAACTTCGAAGGATCGAACTTCGTCACCTTCTTGTCGATCAAAAGCTCGGCAATCTCGAGCAGGTCCTTGTCGTATTTCGGTGACGTCAGGTCTTCGAAGACGCTCTTTTCCGAGACCATCTCGTCGCGGGTGCGCAGTTCGGTGAGCAGCATTCCCTTGCCGAAAGGCTCGATGACGACCTCGCGGCCGCGCTGGTAGAGCACCACGCAGGATCTTGCGGCGACGCGCTTCTTCTTCATCGCCTCGCGCAGCACTCTGAACGCCTCGAGCGCGGCGCCATCGGCGGGGACGAGGTAATAGGGCTTTTGCAGATAGCGGGTGTCGATCTCGTCAAGGGCGACGAACTCGTCAACCTCCAACGTATGCGCCGAGGTGAGCTTCAGCTTCTTGATCTCATCCGGCTCGATCTCGATGAAATCGTCCTTCTCCACCTCGAAGCCCTTGGTCTGGTCCTCAGTCTCTACGATATCGCCGGTCTGCTCGTCGACGTAGGCGCTTTTCACCGGCAGGCCGTCCTTGCGGTTCAGGATCTTGAAATGAACTTTTCCGGTTTCGCTGGTCGCGCCGACCAGCTTCACGCCGCACGACACCGACCCGACCTTGAGAAAACCCTTCCAGACCGCGCGTGGCGCAACCATGTGCCATTCCTGTTGTCGTTGCGATCAACAGGAACATCTGGCGACCCGCGTGGTTCCGCGCGGGCCAAGCCACAGCAAGACGGCAGGCATGATTCGCTGATATGATCCGTACGGCGGCTCGCGCTCTAATGGTTGAGGTTGTTCCATGTCGCTCGTTTACAGACCTGCTCGCGCCGATGACCTGGCCGCGACCGATGCCATGGTGGTCGGCAGCATCAATGAGCTTACCGTTCGGCACGGCTTCGGCCCGATGGCGGCGACGAGTCCGCCCAATTTCCAGTTGTTCTCACTCGAGGACGACCCCGACGGCCTGTGGGTGGCGGAAGACGACGGGGAAATTGCGGGCTTCGCCTGGAGCTGGGCCTGCGGCGACATCTGGTTTCTCGCCCAGCTTTTCGTAGATCCTGGCCGACAAGGCCACGGCATCGGGAATACGCTGCTGGAGCGAACCATGCAGCACGCCCGCAAATCGGGCGCAGTCCACAGGGCGCTCATCACGTTCACCTTCAACCGTGTCTCGCAGGGCCTTTACATGCGGCACGGCTTGTTTCCCAAAACGCCGATCTACTTTCTCGGCGCCGCGCGCGAACAAGTGACCAAGGCGTTGCCTCAATCGCCATTGCGCGCCATCGAAATGGACGGCAGCGCCGCGACAATGGAAAAACTCATCAAGATCGACGCCAGTGCCCTGGGCGTCTCGCGGGAGAAGCACCACCGCTATCTGCGCACCGATTCCGCGACGACAGGTGTCTTGCTCCTCGCCGGGAGCGAGGCGATCGGCTACAGCTATCTCAGCGCCGGCGGGCATATCGGGCCCCTGGCGGTGACGCGGCCGGATTTTCTTCGTGATGCCTTCGCAACGGCATTGCGGCTGGCGGCAGATCGCTCGGTCGAAAAGGTATCAGCCTTCCTCCCGGGCACATGCGAGAGCGCGCTTGCCCTTGCGGTCGATCAAGGGATGCGCATCACCTTCCCGATGCTGTTGATGGCATCGCCCGGCTATGGCGGCTGGACGCAGTATCTGCCGCGAAATCCCGGCTTCATGTGATCGGCCGGGCCGTGGCGGCAGGCACGGCAGAGGCAACCAAACACTTGTTTTTCCGTTTATTTCAGCAGCTACCGGCATCCGTCATGTCGTCAGCCAATTGGCTCCCGTCCAACGACCGCGCGGAGCAGAAAGGAGGCCGCAATGACACGGCCCGTTGTTGAAATAGGCGATAGGGTGGCGGTGGTCGCGACAGTGACCGCGCGCGTCAAGGACCGCGTGACGCTGACGCTCGAGGGCGACAGCCACAGTTATTCGATGGTCGAGCCCAACGCCAAGGCGGGCGACAAGCTCAGGCTTGAGGGCGAAGTCGTCCATGTCGACGAAGATCTCGGACGAACGACCGTGCAGGTTCTGGGGCGCGTGACCGTCGACACCGGATCGGTCGAGATGCTGACGCGGCGTTGCGACCTCGACCACATCGGCTCCAACGTGCCGGGCCACCCTCGCCCGCGCACCCCGCCGACACCGCATGGATGATGCGATCGCCATCGGTGGCGAAAACGAAAAACAACTAGTGCCGCTTGAAATACTGGACTTCGCGTTCGTGCTTTTCCGCGGCTTCGCGCGACTTGAAGGTACCGAGATTGCGGCGCTTGCCGGTCCTGGGATCGATCTTGCGCGAATAGAGCCGGTATTCGCCGGATTTCAGCTTGCGGATCATGGAGACCTCCTGTGCAGGGCCATGACTCCAACCCGCCTGGGGCCGCCTCGGTTCCGATCGCCATGCACCCCGCCCGCGGCCGGCGGCAAAAAAAGCTTCTGTCGGTGAACCATTTCACGGACGCAAACGACCCAATGTAGGAATCGACATCGCAACGACACGATTGAGTCGAATTATTTGTATTCAAATGACTTTCGCGGCGTTATGCGGATGTTGCTGAAGTGCCGGATCTGAGGAGGGTGAGATGGTGACGGCGAAGCTTCACGGTGTTGAACTCGTCAGGGGACAGAAATGGACGGTCCGCGTCACCGCCTACGGCACGACGCTCATCTTCCCCTTCGAAGCCGAGCAATATGCGCGCTCCTACGCGGATGGCCAGGCTTTCCGCCTCGGCGTAGAGGTTGTCGAGCTGAAGGACTGCGCCTGAGAGGCCAAATCCAGCGTTCGTCCGTTGGCCTGAAGACCCGCACAGCCGTATAGAATAGGCTCATGTCGGCTCTGGACTCGGCAAAGCAATGGGCGCACGCCATCAAGCGCGACGCTGTGGCGCTCTGGATCGCAGCCCGTGATTCGCGCGTGCCCTGGTACGCAAAAGCCACCGCGGGCGCCGTCGCGGCCTATGCGCTGAGCCCGATCGATCTCATACCGGACTTCATCCCGATCATAGGCTATCTGGACGATTTGGTGATCGTGCCTCTCGGCATCATGCTCGCGGTCAGGTTGGTGCCGCCCGACCTGATGCGGGAATTCCGCGAAGAAGCCACGCGACGCGAGAAGCCGATCAGCAAGGCGGGTTTCGCCTTCATGATCGCGGTCTGGGTGCTGGCGGCGCTGGCGCTCACCTGGCTGTTCTGGCCGAAGCCGGCCTAAGCCCGCCTGTTTGGACTCGACCGGACGGCGTCGATTGTTGTCGAACTGGAAGTTCTTGCGCCAGCACGGCGCATATCCGGCTGCATTAGCAGCACCTTGTATTCGATGCAAATCAGGCTCATGCTCAAGGGTGAGCGAAATTACATGCGCTACAGGTGGGTCAAAAGGGGTAAGGCGTTATGGAGTTTGCAGTCTGCTACGATCACAGCGGGTTCGATCTGGCACGATCGATCTTCCTCAATCTCTGCGCTTTTCTTGCTCTGATGACGCCATGGGCGATCGCGCGGCTGATCGAGATCGCGCGCGAGGATGCCGCGGCCGGATTGCAGGTCGCGTGACGGGCTGAAAGCCGCGTTCCTGGAATTGCCCTAGAGCGCGTCGATGAAACGGATTCAGGCGACGCGCTTTAACCCTGTTTTGATGCATGTCCTTGTCCCAAAACCGCCGCGCACTTCTGGGCGACATGCATTAACCGTCGCGGCCGACCTTTCGGATCGACAGGTCGCCGAGCAGGGCCGAACAGTCGATCTCCTCCTGGAAATGCGCCTGCGGATCGAGCACCAGCCAGGAAGCGTGGGTGCGAAGCTTCTTCAGCCTGGCGTTCTTTTCCGCACGCGCCAAGCGCTCCGCCTCGTCTGTTGAGGCCTGAAACGGCTTTTCGGCGTTATGATGGTGGGGACTCCTCGACATCGCGGCCTAGAACGCGACTGACCTGCTTTTCGTTCCGCCACATTGCGATGGCCACGGCCATACATTCCTTCGGCGCCTCGCGACGACGACGGACCGGCCTTGGATCATTCAGGGAGTAGGGTAGCCCGGCTTGCCTTGGCGGTAAAAGAGTACGGCTCTCTTACAGGCAAGCCGGGCTAAAGCGCCGACCATTGGGTTTCCTTGGGGGGAGCCGACGCGAGCACAGAGTGTCCGTTTCCACCTGCGCCCGCAATTGTCGCCGAGGTCCTATGCGCCGGCGCAATGGTCCGAACAGCCAGGGCCGAAGCGTTCCCGCCTGGAACCATCCGGCTCCCGGACGCCTGAACGCTCAACCTCGCATAAGCCGGCTGCCTTTTTGGAGCGTGCTCTTGACGAAATGCTCGGCGTGCCGCGCCCAATCGGCTTCCGTGACGTCGTTCTCCCGAACAGACTGCCTGAAAGCTTCCCGCAATGCCTCGAGCTCAAAGATCGACAGCCGCTGATTTCTTTTATGGTTTTTTGTGCCGACGTCCATACTGCGTTGCCAGAAACAGCAAGGTAACGTCCATCGTATAAGCGGCGCGTCTCCGGCCGATCAAGGCCCTGGCTCTGACTTCTTTTGGGGGCAAATGCCGTCGCGAGTTCCCGGGTTTTGTGCGAGGACAGAGCGTTTCGGCCGCGGGAGTCTGGCACCCGATAGATATCGCTATATTCATGTCCACAACGCCCGAGGCAGGACCACCCTGGAGCGAGACGGCCGTGGCGCGGCGCTATATTCCGCGAGGCACACGTCTTTCGGTCTGGACCTGGGCCAGGATTGGTGATTTTGTCGGCGCTGCAAGAATTCAGGTGGCAGCCGGCCCGCGTCTTCCCCGCCAACAGGAGCGACGCGGGCATTTGCCATTCGGGGCGTGACCTTGCCGCTTGCTAATCGCAATTGCTGGCGGGCCGGCAACGGCCCGTCATTAACCTTCCTCATCGGCACGGACCAAGGTCGGTGTCGCAATTGCGTCACCTCGCCTATACTGTCGCGAACGGGTGGGTGAATGGTGTCGATGTTTGGGAGGTATCTGAAACGGCTTGCAGGAATCTGGAGCGGGCTCTCGCTTGCCTGGCAGTTCGTGATCGCGGGCGGCATCGGCCTTCTGGCGGTGATGCTCGTGGTCGGGCTGTGGGTGACATCGCAGATCCGTGACGGCGTCCTGCACAATTCCGCCGCCACCACCGCACTCTATGTCGACAGCGTGATCGCGCCGCTGCTGCCCGACATGCGCAAGAGCCAGGAGCTGGACGACACCGTCAAGCGGGCGCTGGACGAGACGCTCGGCCAGGGGGCGCTCGGAAAAAGGCTGGTATCGTTCAAGCTGTGGCGGCGCGACGGCAGAATCCTCTATTCGAAGGACGCGAACCTTATCGGCAGGCAGATCAAGCCCAATGCCAACCTCATCGCCGCCTTCGCCGGCAATGTGATGGTCAAATACAACTATAACAGGCTCGAAGACGAGGAAGACGACAAGGAACGGTCGATGGGAGTGCCGCTGCTCGAGATCTACAACCCGGTGCGCGAACCCTGGTCGGGCGAGGTCGTGGCCGTGACCGAATTCTACGAATTGTCCGGCGATTTCGAGGAATCCCTGCACTCGGCCCTGTTGTGGAGCTGGCTGGTGGTGGCGGGCGCCACGGCGGCGGCGCTTGCCCTGCTCTCGGGCATCGTTTTCCGCGGCAGCCGCACCATCGTCACGCAGCAGGCAGCGCTCGAGGCCAAGGTCTCCGAATTGCAGGCGGCGCTGGCGCAGAACTCGTCGCTGCGGCAGCGCGTTCAGCGCGCCTCGCGCCGCGCCACCGCCATCAACGAGCGCTATCTGAGGCGCATAGGCGCGGACCTGCATGACGGGCCGGCGCAACTTGTGGCGCTCGCCGCGCTGAGGATGGACAGCCCGGCGCTGGTCGATCCGGCCACGTCGAGCACGCTGCGCGAAGCCGAGATCGCCGGAATCCACAAGACGCTCGGCGAAGCGATGCGCGAGATACGCGGCATCTGCAACGGGCTGGTGCTGCCGCAGATCGAAACGCAGGCCATCGCCGACATCCTGCGGCTGGCGGTGGCCGAGCATGAGCGCCGCACCAGCACCAATGTGTTGCTAACCCTGCCAGAGCGCTTGCCGGAACTCGGCACCTCGGAAAAGATCAGCATCTATCGGTTCGTGCAGGAGGGCCTGAACAACGCCTTCCGGCACGGCAAGGGCAAGGGCCAGCAGGTCAGGGCCACGACGAAAGGCGGTAAGCTTCTCGTCGAGGTCGTGGACACGGGCCCCGGCTTCGACCCGGCCCGAAGCGAGGGACTTGGGCTTGCGGGCCTGAGAGAACGTATCGAAAGCATAGGCGGTCAATTCGAGACACTGACCGGACCCGGAGGAACCAGACTGGTGATCACCTTGTCTGTCGAGGAGCAACCGTGAGCACATCCATCCGCATCGCAATAGTCGACGACCACCCACTGTTTCGCGAGGGCGTGGCGCGCAGCCTCGGCGAGATAGGCGGCTTCGAACTCGTGGGCGAAGGCGCCAGCGCCGAGGACGCCGAACGGCTGGTGCGCGCCAGCACGCCCGATATCCTTCTGCTCGACATCAGCATGCCGGGCGGCGGCCTCAACGCGCTTGCCAGCATCCTTTCAGCGACGCCTGAGCAGAAGGTCGTGATGCTGACGGTGTCGGAGACCAATGCCGACGTCGCCCAGGCGCTGAAGGCCGGCGCGCGCGGCTATGTGCTGAAAGGCGTCGGCTCCAAGGCGCTGGCTGAGATCCTGCGCGATGTCGCCAACGGCCAGAGCTATGTTTCGCCGAGCCTGTCGGCCAGGCTGCTTTCCGACCTTCTGCAGCCCACCGGCAGCAAGCCGGACCCCCTCGCCCAACTCACCGGCCGCGAGGCCGAAATCCTGAAGCTCGTCGCGGAGGGACTGAGCAACAAGGAAGTCGCCGCCCGGCTGTCGCTGCAGGAAAAGACCGTCAAGCATCACATGACCAGGGTGCTCGCCAAGCTCAACGTCCGCAACCGCACCGAAGCGGCGCTGCTGATGCATGAGGCGAGGGAGAGGAACTGAGGGGCTGGAGAATTGAGGAAATGAGGAAATATTGCGTGGAGAGCTGAGGCGACAATGAAACGGTGACTGCCCGCTTTCTTCAGTTCTTCAGTTCCCCGCCTCCCAACACAGATCACCCCCGCCTCAGGGAGACGGGGGTGACGTGCAAGGCGCGGCAAAAGAGGGTAGCTTCTCCCGGCCCTCACAAGTTCAGCAGACGATTCAGATCCTCCTCCGTTGCCTGCCGATTGATGATGGTGCGGCCTTGCGCGTCGATCATCTCGAAACGGCCGTTCTGGACTTCTTCCTTCATGCCGTTGCGATGGACGACGGTGACCTTGTTGCCGTCGATCGAGAGCGTGTCGCCGGTTGCCGGGTTGCTATAGCTGTTCTTGCCGCCGGGACTGGCATTGCCCTTGCCGCTGTTGTTGCCAGGCCCGGCATTGGGGTTGCCGCCCCCGGCATCGCTGTTGTTGGAATTGCTGCCGGCGTTACCGTCGTCGCCGGCGCTTCCGGAATTCGAGCCGCCCGTGGAGCCGGAATTGGAGCCACCAGCGGAGCCGGAGTTGGAACCGCCGCCGGAACCCGAATTTCCGCCATTGCCATTGCCGCCGCTGTTGCCGTTGCCGGCGTAGGCGGCGGACACGAGCTTTGTCACCTTGCCCGGCGCCAACAGGCAGGGCGCGACCAACACCGCCAGCGCGACAGAGAGGCGCAGCGAGAGGTCAGCTAGCCTTTTGCAGGCGGGTTGGCGCATTCTTTTCCTTCTTGCCGGTTCCACCTCGGTGTGCCGAAGTTCCGCTCGCGGCACAGCCGAGGTGGAACCGGTCTCTTGACAGGGGCAAGGATCACATTCCGGCGGCGCGACGAAAGCGGCCCACGACCCATGCTCCAGCCGATCAGACCATTTCCGCCGCCATGGGTGACCAATGTCTCAACAGCAAACATCGCCGCAGCTTGAAAAAATTACCCCCGCACGGAGGCGGGGGTAAGGTGAGTAGCCAGATTCCATCGCAAGACGATCAGGACCGCAGAGACGAAGCAAAAGGTGGCAACCTGATTTTGCAGCGCTGACCTTCGATCCCTTAAGATCTAATCCGGATAAAACCTCGCTCTCACAAACTGTACTCTCACAAACTATTCAGGCGATTGAGATCGGCCATGGTGGCTTTGCGGTCGACGATGGTGCGTCCGTATTTGTCTTCCATCCTGAACCGGCCGTTCTCGATCGTCTCCTTCATTCCATTGCGGTGCGTGACCTGAATGCTGCCGGCGGTGGCCTCGACCTTATCGCCGGTCGCCGCGTTCACGTGGCTGTCGGCATCAGCGGCGCTTGCCCCGCCGGCACTGTTGCTCGAGCTGTTGTTCCCGCTGCTGTTGCTATTGCTGTTTCCGCTGTTCCCGCCGCTATTGCTGTTTCCGCTGTTCCCGCCGCTATTGCCGTTTCCGCTGTTCCCGCCGCTATTGCCGTTTCCGCTGTTCCCGCCGCTATTGCCGTTTCCGCTATTCCCGCCGCCGTTCCCGCCGCTATTGCCGCTGCCGTCCCGCCGCTGTTTCCACCACCATTGCCGCCGCTGTTCCCACCGCCATTGCCGCCTTTGCCGGCATAGGCCTTGGTCACAACGGCACCATCGACGGAGAGACTGAAAGGCGCGACAACAAGCGCCAACGCAGTCAGCGCTCGCAAGACCAACCCGCAGCCCCCGCGCGATGCGCGCATCCCGCTATCCCCACGCCAGTCCTTCAGCCCGTCGACCGAACTACCCCACCGGCAATGTCGCAGCATAAGCATCCCCAATCAGCCCATGATTAGGAAGTGGCCCACGACCCTTGTCTTGTCCACTCGGACTTATTGCTATTTTCGATACGACCTAAGTCTTATTTCAACCACCGGATGTGGTCGGATATTGCCGCTGCGCCATCGATTCTCCAGGCGGGGCAACGCTCTAAAGCGCGCCGCTGAGAAATGGATTCGGGCGACGCGACCGGCTTCCGCTGGGTCAGGTCGGCGAAGGCGCAGGCCGCCGCGCTGCGACCGCCGTGCCGAAGGCGGCGACAATGACGGCGGCGACGCCGGCGCATTGCAGAAGGTTGAGCTTCTCTGCCAAAAACAGGAAGCCGGTCAGGGCGGCGCCCGCCGGCTCCAGGCACACCAGCATGCCGTAGACCTTGGCCGGCATGCGGGCCAAGACCAGCATCTCCAGGTAGAAGGGCAGCGCGCTGGAGAACAGGCCGACCACCGCCGCGCCCGCCATGATGTGCGGGTCACTGAGATAGGGCTGCGCAGCGCCGAAGCCGAAAGGCAGGGCCAGCACCGCGGCGATCGCCATGCCATAGGCGGAGGTGCGCACGCCGAGCTCGGCGCCGGCCTTCTGCGCGAAGATAATGTAGAGCCCCCAGCAGGCGCCGGCCGCGAGCGCCAGCGCCACGCCCAGCGGATCGAGCCCGCGGCTGATCCCGGCAAAGGGCGACAGCAGCACGACGCCGGCGATCGCCAGCCCCACCCAGACTAGGTCGAGCAGGCGCCTGGAGCCGAGGGTGGCGACGAAGAGCGGTCCGGTGAATTCCAGCGCCACGCAGATGCCCAGCGGAATGCGCTGGAGCGCGGCATAGAACAGCAGGTTCATGGCGCAGACGGTGATGCCGTAGGCGGCGAGCCAAGGCAGGTTTCTCCGCGAGGGCAGCACCTTCCATGGCCTCAGCACCGCCCCCAGCATCAGCGCGCCGATGGCAAGCCTCAGCATGGTCGTGCCCTCTGGCCCCAGCACCGGGAACAGGCCCTTGGCAAAGGCGGCGCCGATCTGCACCGACAGCATGGAGCCTAGCAGGCCGAGCACGGGCATGGCGCCCATTTGCGCCTGCGGTTTTGCAATCGGCGTCGACGTCACTTGCTCTCCGTCCCCCCTGCCCTGGTCGGAATCGGAAATAAGGCCTAGCGGCTGCGCCGTCGTGAGGCAGCGGGCGGCGGATGGTGGGACAAGGCGGCCCTCTCTCTCCCGAGAGGCTTCGTTGCGTCGCACAAGAGCTTGAAAATCAAGGTGCTTTTACAGACTTTGGCGATAGGACCCTACCGCTCCGTTCGAACCTTTTCGCAATATTCTCGACCCACTCGCAGTGGTTGCTTGATAACCTTCCGACACCCCTGCCGATTATACTTGCCAAAAATCAGACCAATTGCCCACGGCTGAATAGGACCATTGGATGGTCCGAGCGGATATTTTCACAACACAACTATTTGCGCCCCACAACGGCATCACAACTTATTTCAGGATCGTAAGCATTTTGTGTTGCACCGCAACATATGCCGCGACAATCGTGGGGTGGGGGCATGCCTGTTGGGAGGCTGCCATTATTGTGACTCGGATGGGCATTCCGCCGGCCGGCAGGGACTGCGCACCCGGCCCCGACGGCGAGCGGTCGGCCCGCAGCGGCAAGGTTTTCTCGACCTCCGCCGCATGGTGCGACCGATTTGGCGGATGCCGCTGATGGCGAACGCGCGCGACATCCAACTCGACGCATTGCGGGCCGTTGCGGTGACGCTGGTGCTCTATGCGCATTTCCTCGCGCCAAACGGCACCTCCTTCCTCGGCCACCTCGGGGTCAGGCTGTTCTTCGTGCTCTCCGGCTTCCTGATCACCCGACTGTTGCTGGACGCACGTGACACCGGTGCTTTCGCCTCCGGCCCCGCGCTGCGTTCCTTCTATGCCAGGCGCATGATCCGGATCTTCCCGCCCTATTTCGCGGTGCTGGCGCTGGTCTGGTTCACCGATCTGGAACAGTCGAGGCCGTCGCTTGCCTGGCATGCGTTCTACCTCTCGAACTTCTGGTACGCGCGGCAGAACGACTGGACGCCCTGGCTGCTCTGCCACTTCTGGAGCCTCAGCATCGAGGAGCAGTTCTATCTCGCCTGGCCGCTGATCGTGCTTCTGGCGCCGCGCCGGCGCATCGAGGTGATCGCCATCGGCGTCATCGCCTTCTCGCTCGCCTACCGGTTCTACTGGCCGATCGCCGCCAGCCCGGCGCTCGCCCGCGACCTGCTGCCGCCGGCCTCGATGGACGCGCTTGGCTGCGGCGCGCTGCTTGCCGTCCGCCGCGCCAGGGGCGCGGATGCGCCGCAATGGATGCGCCTCTGCTGGCCGGCCCTGGCGGTGGTGTTCCTGTTCGTGGTCGGGTCCGACCCCGGGCCGGTGAATTCGGCCTGGGAGTGGCCGCGCTGGGCGCTGGTGCAGGTGCTGCCGCTGGTGCCGCTGGTCGCAATCGTCGCTGCATGCTCGAACGGTCTTGGGGGCACACTCGGCAGGCTGGCCGAACTGCCGCCGCTGCTCGGGCTCGGCCGCATCAGCTACGGCGTCTACCTCTACCATCCGATCCTGCTCGCCTATGCCGTCAAGGCGCAGCCATGGATCCCGCTCAACGTCTCGCAACAGGGGCCGGGGCGGTTCCTCGTCGCGGGTGCCGCCACCGTGGTCGTCGCCTCGCTTTCCTGGGTGTTCTTCGAGAAGCCGCTCAACGGTCTCAAGCGCTATTTCCCCTATGTCGCGCCCGCTCATCCGCGCGGCGCGAGCGAGGCCTTCCGGTTCGGCGCCGCCCCGGCACTCGATCTGCGGCCGACGGACCGGAGCCGGCCATGACCGCGGCGCCTCTCATCTCCGTGCTGTTGCCGGTCTACAATGCCGAGCCTTACGTGGCCGGCGCAATGCAGTCGATCCTGCGGCAGGACTACGGCCGGCTCGAAATCATCGCCATCGACGACGGATCGACCGACCGGTCCCTGGAAACCCTCGAACGCTGCCGCCGGGACGACAGCCGCGTATCGATCATCTCGCGCGAAAACCGTGGCCTCGTCGCCAGCCTCAACGAGGGGCTGGCGGTCGCGCGGGGCGAGCTCGTCGCGCGCATGGACGCCGACGACTTCGCCTATCCCTGGCGGCTGTCGCGCCAGGCGGCACTGTTTGCCGCGCGGCCGGAGCTCGGCTTCTGCGGCGCGCTGGTGGATACGCTGCTGCACGGCCGCATCGCCCGGGGCCGGTTCGATCCGGTGTTCCGGCTCGACCTCCCCGTGCTGGCAAAATTCTTCACGATCTTCCTGCACCCGACCGTGGTCTACAACCGCAAGGTCATCTCCGAGGCCGACCTCCACTACGACGGCAACTACCGGCACGCCGAGGATTTCGACCTCTTCCGGCGGCTGGCCGACCGCTATCCGGCGGCGCTGATGCCGGAAAGCCTGCTGGTCTACCGCCTGCACCCCGGCAGCGTGACCAGCCGGCACAGCAAGGAGATGCGGCGCACGCATCTCAAGATTGTCGGCGAGAACCTCGAGCGCCTTGGTTTGGCGCAGGGCTGCGAGGACCTGCGCGCCATCGGCGATCGGGTCTGCCTCGACACCGTGCGACGGGCGGCAGCTTTCATCCGGGCGCTTGAAGAGCGGATCGCGACACTGCCGGACCCGACGCGGCCGAGCTTCGAGGCCGGCGTGCTCAACCTGTTCTATTTCCTCTACCAACTCGTCAACGACGAGGAGCGGCCGGCGCTGACGCATGAATTGCTGACGCTGACCGGGAAATGGAACGCGATCCGCCGACGCGAGAAATACGCGCTCGGCCCCGGCGCCTGGGCTCCCTGGCTGAGCCAGGCCTCGATGTGGGCTGGCAAGCGCGCCGATGGGCTTGCCTATCGCTTCAAATCCGCGCCGGCAGCGTCAGTGCTGGCGCCCTATCGGGTGGAGACGGCATGAACGCCGAGCGCCATCCGCTGCTGCGGCACCTGCGCCCCGCCCTGCCTCCTCCTCCGTGGCCCAGGCAGCGGCCACAGGTTTCCTTCATCGTCTGCACGCGCGACCGGCTGGACGTGCTCGAAGCCTGTGTCGATTCGATCCGCGCCGCTTGCCGGGCGCACCCGGCCTACACAGCCGAACTGGTGGTGGTCGACAACGGCTCACGCGACGGCACGGCCAGTTATCTTTCGGCGACCGCCGCGACCTCGGATATCACCCTGACCGCAATCTCGGAGCCTCGCCCCGGACTGGCGGCGGCGCGCAATGCGGGGCTGGCGCGAGCACGCGGGCGGGTGCTGGTGTTCGTCGATGACGACTGCAGGCTCGACCGCAACTATGTCGCCGACCTCGAGCGGCATTATGCGAGCGGCGAGAAATGGCTGATCCGCGGCGGCCGCGTCGAGACCGGCGACGCGCTGGATCTGCCCTTCACCATCAAGCGCTGCGATAAGCGCGAGCGGCTCACGCCGGCGGTCCATCCGGGCGGCTTCGTGCTCGGCTGCAACATGACCATGCACCGCGCGGTTGCCGCCCGCATCGGCCCCTTCGACGAACGCTTCGGCGCCGGCGGCGTGCTGCGCTCGGCCGAGGACACGGACTATCTGGTGCGGGCCATGCTTGCCGGCATGGCGGTGGAATATGTGCCCGACATGACGATCTTCCATCATCACGGACGGCGCGACCGCATGGCGATCGACCGGCTGCATCGCGACTACCATTTTGGCAACGGCGCGCTGTTGTTGAAGCATTTTCGCCGCGCGCCCTGGCTGCTGCGCCATTTCTACTGGGCGGCCCGGGCGGCCATGCGCGAGCTCGTCGGCGGGCCGCGCTTCGACCAGGAGCTCAAACTGTCGCACTGGCCGATCGTTCTGATGAACCTGGCGGGCGCGGCGAGCTTCATGGCTCTCGTGCTTGTCAGGCGGCCGGGTCGGCGGCCGCAGTCGGGCAACGAGACCATCGAGGCCAGAGTGGAGGCCGGCGCGTGATGAGCAGGCGCCCGACCCTGTCGATGCTGCGCCAGGCGCTCGGCCGCCATCAGCTCGGCCTGTTGCCGATCGTCGTCGCGCTTGGGCTTGCCAGCGCGGCGCTCGAAGGCTTCGGCATCGGCCTGATCATTCCGCTGCTCGGCATCATCATGGGGCATGGCGAGGCGACCGGATTGGCCGGACTGTCGGCCCTGCTGCAGAAGGTCGGCGCGGGGCTTGGCGAGCGCGAGCGGCTGATCGCGATCGCGGCCGCGATCCTTGGCGCGATCCTGCTGAAGAACCTGCTCGGCATCGCCAATTCGGTGCTGACCGCCCATATCTACGGCAAGGCGAGCCAGGCGATTCGCGGCGCGCTCGCCGGGCGGCTGCTCTCCGTCGGCTATCCCTTCTTCCTGAAGGAGAGTCCCGGGCGGCTGCTCAACATCGTCTCCAGCGAATCCTGGCGGGCGTCGGATGCCATCCAGGCGACGCTGGGCTCGATCGTCAGCGCCTCGGCCGCGATCATCCTGCTCGTCTTCCTGCTGCTGCTCTCCTGGCAGATGACGCTGCTGGTGATGCTCGGGCTGGCGCTGGTCCAGGCAGCGCACATGGCGCTGTCGGCGCATCTCAGAAAGCCAAGCCGAAGCGTTGCCTCGCGCAACAGCGCGCTCGCCTCGCGGATGCTGCATCTGGTCCACGCCGGCCGGCTGATCCGCATTTTCGGGCAGGAGGCGCGCGAGAAGGCGGCGTTCGAGACGGCGTCGGACGGCGTGCGCCGGGCGGCCTTCCAGCTTGCCAACCGCCAGGGCGCGCTGGCGCCGCTGACCGAAGTGCTGCACGCCATGCTGTTCCTGGCGGTGGTGATCGGCGCATGGCTCGCGGGTATGAGCTTCCCGCTGGTCGCGGCCTTCCTGATCCTGCTCTACCGGCTGCAGCCGCATGTCAGGGCCTTGCAGATGACATGGAGCCAGTTGCAGGGACTGTCAGGCTCGTTGGAAGAGGTGACCTGGCTGCTCGACCCCAAGGGCAAGCCGGCGGCGCCGCAAGGCAGCCGGCCGTTCGCGTCTCTAAGCGAAAAAATCGCCTTCGAGGGCGTCAGCTTCAGCTATGCCAATGAGGAGCAGCGCGCGGCGGTGCTGCATGCCGCGAGCTTCGACATAAGAAGCGGGCGCTCGACGGCGCTGATCGGCCGCTCCGGCGCCGGGAAGACGACCATCGTCAACCTGCTCTGCCGCTTCGTCGAGCCGGACGGCGGACAAATCCTGGTCGACGGCACGCCGCTTGGCGAGATCGATCCGGTCGCCTGGCGGGCGCACATCGCCCTGGCCAGCCAGGAGCTGGAGCTGGTGGACGGCACCATCCTCGACAACATCACCTACGGCAAGGACACGGCGAGCATGGAAGAGGCGCGCCGCGCGGCCGAGCTTGCCGAGGCGCATGAGTTCATCGAGCGCCTGCCGCAGGGCTACCAGACGGTTGTCGGCTATCGCGGCGTCAACCTGTCGGCCGGTCAGAGGCAGCGCATCGCGCTTGCCCGCGCCCTGTTGCGCGATCCCGACATCCTGATCCTCGACGAGGCCACCAACGCGGTGGACGGGCTGTCGGAGGCGGCGATCGTGGAAACACTGAAGTCGCGCGCCGGCCGCCGCACCACCATCGTCATCAGCCACCATCATTCGACGATCTCGTTCTGCGACGATCTGGTGATCCTGGAGCATGGACGGGTGAGGAAGCAGGCACCATTCGCCGAGTTCGCGGCGCGCAGCATGGATGAATTGTATCAGCCGGAGTGAGGGCGTGGGTGGCGGCGGCGCTTCAAGCGTGCATGGCAGCCTGGCGCATGCATTATCCAGCGCAGTGCTGGTCGACCCCCACTCCGTCTCGGCTTCGCCGAGCCACCTCTCCCCGATCGACGGGGTAGAGGAACGGCGCCAGGGCTTTTGCCGTCGACGCTCGTCCAGGACGCGCCCTTCCTTTCCCTCCGGAGGGGGGGAAAGGTGGCGCTGCGAAGCAGCGACGGATTGGGGGAACCACGTGGCAATCAAGCCTCAGGTCGATCGGTCACGCCAGTCACGGAACGCGCCGGCCTGGAAAGCAGTTGGAGGGAACCCGCCAGCGTCGCAGGCCCCTCTCCGCCCCACTGCGCGGGGCACCTCTCCCCCGCCCTGGCGGGGGCGAGGAACCAGCGCTTCTCACCCCGCCATGGCGAGCGGCGCGGCGCTCTTGTTGGGAATCTGGATGTCGATCTCCAGCGTCGACATGGTAGCGCCCCGGTCCATCGAGACCTGGAGGTAGTCCTGGTCGATCTGCACATGCTTGGCAATGACCGCCATGATCTCCTCGCGCAGGATGGAGACGAGGTCGGGCTGGCCGCGGCTCTGGCGCTCATAGGCGAGCAGCAGCTGCAGCCGCTCGCGCGCCACCGGCGCGCTAGTGCGCCGCTTGAAGAGGTCGAGGATGCTCATGCGGCCCTCCTTCCGAGCAGCCGGTCGAGGAAGCCCTTGCGTTCGAAGGGGACGACCACCGGCAGGTCTTCGCCTTCCAGGCGCCTTGCCGCTTCCAGGTAAGCCTTTGCGGCACCATTGAGCGGTTCCGAGAGCGTGACTGGCGAGCCGAGGTTGGAGGCCCGCAGCACGTCCTGGCTTTCCGGGATGATGCCGAGCAGCGGCGTGGAGAGGATCTCCAGCACGTCGTCGATCGACAGCATCTCGCCGCGCGAGGCGCGCGCCGCGTCGTAGCGCGTGACCAGAACGTGTTTTTGCACCAGCTCGCCCTGCTCCGCCTTCATGGTGCGAGCGTCGAGCAGGCCGATGATGCGGTCGGAGTCGCGCACCGACGACACTTCCGGGTTGGTGACGATGACCGCCTCGTCGGCGAAGCGCATGGCGAGCTGTGCGCCGCGCTCGATGCCGGCCGGGCTGTCGCAGAAGACATAGTCGAACACCGAGCGCAGCCTTGCGATGACCTCCGCCACGCCCTCTTCGGTCAGCGCGTCCTTGTCGCGGGTCTGCGAGGCCGGCAGCAGATAGAGCGTCTCCAGCCGCTTGTCGCGGATCAGAGCCTGCGACAGCTTGGCCGTGCCCTGGATGACGTTGACGAGGTCGAACACCACGCGGCGCTCGGCGCCCATGATGAGGTCGAGGTTGCGCAGGCCGACGTCGAAATCGACCAGCGCCACCTTCTTGCCGGTCTTGGCCACGGCGGCGCCGAGCGCGGCCGTCGAGGTCGTCTTGCCGACGCCCCCCTTGCCCGATGTGACCACGACTACCTTGCCCATTTATACAGCCTCCGTTGGCGATTTTTATTCATGACCGTGCCGGGCACGGTGGACTCGTTAACAACTTTGGCACGCGAAACCGGTCCGAAGCTTGCGGCCTCAGCCGAGCGGCACCACACACAGCGCATCATTGTCGAGGAAGGCCTGCACGGCCTTGCCGCGCGACACCCCTTCCATCTCCTCGGCAGTCGTGTACCAGCCGTCCACGGCGAGCAGCTCGGCCTCGTTCTTGCGGCAGAAGATGCGCGCCGAAACATTGCCTTCCGAACCGGCGATCGCGCGGCCGCGCAGCGTGCCATAGACATGGATCGAGCCGCCGGCGACGATTTCCGAGCCGGACGCGACCGAGCCCAGCACGATGACGTCGCCATGCGGATGAAAGATCGATTGCCCGGAGCGGATCGGCGCCTTGATCATCAGCGTGCCGGCCGAAGGCTGCGCCGGCTCGGCGGCCGCGCTTGTGGCTTGAGCCGGTTCGATCCTGACCGCTTCGAGCCTCGCCAGCTCGGGATCGACCGGCTCATCGCCGGACATCGCGATCTGCGGAGCCTCGGCCGGCGCCGCCTCCGCGACCGGCTGGATCTCGCCAGCGGCCTGAGCCTGCTCCCCGGCGACGACTTCCAGTTCCTCGGCCCGCGCCTTGCGCGCGGCGCGGCCCAGCAGCCCCTCGGCGGTCGCTTCCTTGGCGCCGGCCAGCAGCGGCGGCAGTTCAGGCCCGAGCTCGGCGCCTTCGAGCTCGATGGCATAGACGCGGATGCCGCGCGAGCCGAGCACGCCCACCAGCGCGCCGATCTCCTCCGGCCCCGGCTGCAGGAGGTTGAGATCCAGCACCACCGGACGCCCGTTGAAATAGCCCGGCGAGTTGGCGATCCAGCGATCCAGCCCCTCCAGCCAGTCGGCGATCGGCGCCTCCGGCGTCAGCGTGAAAGCGACGAAGGAACGCGCGCGGAAGCGGATCGATTTGTTGTGCAGGGGGGCGGCGAAGGTCACGTCCAGGCGAATCCTTACTCAATGGTTAAAGGGTGCCGGGCGAATGGTTAACAAAAGGTTAATTTTGGGGATCTAGGCCGTTAAGGAAGTGGCGCGGCTAAGTTCTGTGGCAGGGCAGCCACAACGCCTGTCGACGCCCGCGTGATGCGCCGCAGGTGGATCACTCGGGCACAGACGGCTGCAACGAACATCTTGCTGTGCATATCGCCGCCGAACATGGTCCTTTGCGACAACGACTCGCCGCCGGGCAACATAGCGCGACAATTCATCGTCACGCGAGTGATCCCTTCTGTCGGCCAAATGATATCAGCGTGACAGCCTCTTCTGCCGACTCTGATAAAAGGCCCATATTCACCCGGAGCCCCTCTCATGCCCCTCCTCCCCGCCTTCCGCACCCTCCTCCCCACCGCGACCATTTGGGACGCCGCCGAGCTCGCCTCGCGCGATCCCGGCTTCGATGCCCGCAACTTCGGCGCATCCGCGCTGGTGCGGCCGCGTGATGTCGAGGACGTCGCGACGCTGGTGACGTTCTGCGCGGAGCGTGGCGTCAGCCTTGTCCCTCAGGGCGGGCGCACGGGGCTGGCGGGCGGGGCGGCGACGTCCGAGGGGCAGATCATCTGCGATCTCGGCGGGCTTGCCCAAATCGAGGAGATCGATCCGTTCGCGCGGGTGGCGATCGTGCAGGCGGGGGTGACGCTCGGCGCGCTGCAGGAGGCTTGCGCCGTCCACGGGCTCGACCCGGGCATCGATCTTGCCGCGCGCGGCAGCGCTACCGTCGGCGGCATGGTTTCCACAAATGCCGGCGGCATTATGGCCTTTCGCAACGGCACGATGCGGCACCGGGTGCTCGGCCTCGAGGCCGTGCTGCCGGACGGGCGAGTGTTTTCCGATCTCACAAGGGTGCTGAAGACCAGCGCCGGCTATGATTTGAAGCATCTCTTCATCGGCGCGTCATCGGCGCGGAGGGCACGCTCGGCATCGTCACCCGCGTGGCGGTGCGGCTCGATCCGGTGGCCGGGGCCGGCGCCACAGCCCTTGTCGGCGTGCCCGATGCGGCCGGCGCCCAGCGCATCGTGCGGCATTTCCTGGGCTCCACCAGCGCGCGGCTTTCCGCCGCCGAGATCCTGTGGCGCAATTTTGCTTCGCTGATGCAGCGGGGGCTGGGCTATGCGCCCGGGCAGCTGCCGCTCGATGCGCCCTGCCTTCTGGTGCTGGGGCTCGGCGCCGACAGCCTGGAGGCGGCCAGAGGCGCGCTGGAGGACGGGCTGGCGGCGATCTGGGAAGAAGCCGGCATCCTCGACGGGCTGGTCGCGAGCTCGGAGGCGCAGGCGGCCCAAATGTGGCGGCTGCGTGAGGAGACCGAGCAGATCGAGCGCGCGCACCCCATGGCGCCCTCCTTCGACGTGTCCGTGCCGGGCGGCGCGCTGGACGCCTATGTGGCGCGCATCGAGGCGGGGCTGAAGCGGATCGACGCCGCCTACGCGCCCTATGTCTACGGCCATCTCGCCGACGGCAATCTGCACATCTCGATCAATTGCGACGGGCCGGTCCCGCACGAGCGGCACACGGCGATCGAGGACGTGCTATATGACGGGCTGCGCCAGGCAGGCGGCTCGTTCTCGGCCGAGCATGGCGTCGGGCTGGAAAAGCGCGAGGCGTATGATCGGCATGCGGATCCGGTGAAGCGGGATCTGGCGCGGGCGATCAAGGCGTTGATCGATCCGGGCAATGTGATGAATCCGGGGAAGGTCGTGGGGTGAAAGCACCTGTTTCCTCGCCTGTGCTGAGCGGGACACGCTGAGAGACCATCGAGGCAGCGCGGGTGAGAAGGAACGAGGCGCTGTTCCAACCTGGCAACCGGCAGCCAGGCAACCTACCCCGCCATTCTCGCCACGCCGGGCGACACTTGCCGCATGGAGCTGGGCGCGAAGCCGTAGGTGCGGCGGGCGGTGCGGCTCAGATGCGCGGCGTCGGCGAAGTTGGCGGCATGCGCGGCATCGGTCCATGAGGTTCCGGCATAGCCGAGCTCGAGCGCCCGGTTAAGCCGCGTCCACAGAAGATAGGCGCGGAAGGAAATGCCGGTCTCGGCCACGAAAAGATGCCGGAAGCGGCCGGCCGAAAGGCCGACATGCCGCGCCACGCTTTCCAGGTCCAGCGGCTCGGCCAGCAGCCGGTCGATGAAGGCGGCGGCCCGCAGGATACGCGGATCGACCGCACCCGCCGGGGCGGTTCCGGACAGCGCGTAAAGCACTTCGAGCGCGGCGGCCTCAAGCTCCTCGTCCGGGTCGCCGGCATCGAATTTCCTGCGCAGCCCGGCGGCGAGCGGCGCGATCTCGGCCGGCGGCACGCCGACTATGCCACCTGCGCCGAAGCGGCCGATCAGGCCACGGCCGAGCGCCGATTCCGGCGCGCAGAACAGATGCGCGATCATGCGACCCGGCGCCTGGAAGGTGTGCGGCAGGTCGGGCGGGATGACGGCGCCCGCATAGGCCTGCCAGGGGGCAGCATTGTCCGTGCGGAACTCGACGCGGTCTGACAGGGCGATGGCGAGCTGGACGGCATGGTGGGCATGCATTTCGCTCGGGCCCAGAGCCTGCCCGATCCACAGGCTGCCGCCCGACCAGAAGATGATCCTGCCGATGCCCGCGATCCCCATCGCATCGGTATGCCACGAATCGCGCGGGCCGGCAGCCCCTACGTTCAATCCAGCAGGCGCGCGGGCGGCTATGTGGCGCGCCATCGCAAAACATGGAGCCGAAAAATGACCACCACGCACTTCATCGATGACCTCGCCGCCATCGACCGGCGCAGCCCCGCCGTCTCGCAGCCCGCCGGCCAGCGGGGATGCCTGCGCCTCGCCTCATCGCTCCTGCTTGCCGGGCAGATCCTTTACATCGCCGTCACGCAGCTCCACGCCGGGGGCGAGGCCAACGACCATCACGCCATCTTCGCCACCTATGCCGCGAACGCCATCTGGATGGCGGTGCATCTCGGCCAGTTTGCCGGGATGGCGATCCTTACCGCCGGCCTGGTGGCGCTGTCCCTGGCGCTCGACGCCGACGCCGGCGCGGCGCGTTGGCTTGGCCGCCTCGGCACCGCCTTCGCCCTGGCGGCGCTGGCGCTCTACGGTGCTTTGCAAGCGGTCGACGGCGTAGCGCTGAAGCAGGCGGTGAATGCCTGGGCGGCCGCGCCGGACGCCGAGAAGGCGGCGCGCTTCGCCACCGCCGAGGCGGTCCGCTGGCTGGAATGGGGGATGCGCGCCTACCAGGATTTCACTTTCGGCCTGGCGCTGCTCGTCTTCGCCGCGGCGCTGGCGCGCGTCGCCTGGCCGGCGCGCCCCGTCGGCTGGCTGGCCGGGCTCTGCGGCCTTGCCTACCTGGCGCAGGGCTGGGTGGCCGGCACGCAGGGTTTCACGACCGCGCAGTCGGTGGCGATCGTGCTGTCCTGGGTGCTTGGGTTGGCCTGGATGGGCTGGCTGGCGGCGCTCTCGCCGAGGCAGGACAATTGATCATCGAAGGCGGCGGGAGCGCGAAGGAATGCGACGCGTTCCAGCTGGCCTCCCTGCGCTGCCTCAAGCCGCCAGTTGCATTTCCTTCGCTGCCGCGATCATCACACTTGCCAGCAGACCGTAGGCCGCGGTCCAGGCCACGCGCGCCTCCTGCGTGAAAGCCTCGCCGAGGCCGGCCTCGAGCGTCTGGATCAGCGCCTGGCCGACGGTCGCGTAGTGATGCTCCTCGACGCCGTAGCCGACATGGCGCCGGGCGAGGTCCTGGATGGTGGGCAGGATTGTATCGGCGCGCGACAGCCCGTGCACGACAAAGCCCAGCGCCGCCATCAGCTTGGCGCCCTGCTTCTTCATGTCGGTTTCGACAAACAGCGCCCTGAGGCTGCCGTCAATGGCGAACAGCTTCTCGTAGAACAAGGCCGCGGCCGCTTCCTTGATCGGGACGACCTCGCGAAAACTCTCCTGCACCAGCGTGATCTGCTCGGGTGTCATCGGCTCGTAGCTCCTGGGTTTCGGGATGCCAGAACCATCGAGCCTTAGCGTTTCGCCGGCATGCCGGTTGTAGGGATGGTGTGTTTCAGCTTGGTCTCAGGCAAGTATCAAGGTGGCGGAGGCCAGTTCCTCGCTCAACCAATATGGGAAAGTGGCTCGGCAAGCCGAGACGGAGCGGGCGCAAGGCTCGATTTGGAAAGCAGCCGCCCTACGAAGCCCCCCTCCGTCCGCTTCGCGGCCACCCTTCCGGTCCTTCGGACCCCCCGCCTCTGGCGGGGGCGAGGAAAAGCGCCGGCGCTACTCGCACTGGCGGCGCGGGCCGCCGTCGAAGGGCTGGTAGGTGTTGTCGCTCGGATCGTAGGAGCGGTAGCGACTGAAGCAATAGTCGACATGGTCGCCCGAGACCCGCCGGCCGGAGGCCTGGGTGGCCTCCGCCTCGGGCGACATCTCCTCCGGCGGGCCGCCATAGGTGGTGGCGTAACCGTCGCTGGACGGGGCATAGCCTTCCATCTCGGCCTGGTCGTCGGTGATCCCTGTCGTGGCGGCCTGCCGGTCGTTCGCGCCCTGATCGCTTTGGCCGGTCGAGGCGGTGCGGTCGCCGGGGTCGTAGTAGGGCGAGATGCAGGGGCGCAGCTCGCCGCTGTAGGAGCGGTAGCTGTTTTCGTCCGGGCGGTAGCTGCGATAGCGCGACGCGCACCATTGCAGATGGGCGACGGGCAGTTGCCGCTCAGCCTGCCGGTCGGCCGGCGCTGGCTGCCTGGCCACGTTGGCGTCCGGCGTGGGCTGGCTGGGCCCGGAAACATCCGGCAATGGCTGCAGCTTCGGCTGTGCTGGCGCCGCGAGCGCCGCGGTTTGGGTGGCGCCACCCGCCGTCTTGATCGGTTCACCTGGTGCCGCCACTGGCGCGGCCGCCGCCTGCTGGGCGGGAATGCGCTCAAGGTTCTGCTTTTGCGGATCGACCGGCTGCGCGTCCTTTGTCCAGAGCTCGGAAACGCCGATCGTGGGGGTTACCTGGCGCACCGGCTTGGCGGCCAGCATCCAGGTGGCGAAGGCAAGCCCGCTGGCAAACACGGCCAAGGTCAGCACGAACCCACCGGCAATTCCCAACAAAGCCTTCACACGGCGCTCCTTCAGTCCCCGCTCATAGAATGCGGGGCGTGGAATCCAGTTCCCACAGGAAGAGGGCAATGTTGCGGCCAGGGCTGTGCCGAACGGGAGAGCCCCGCATGCCCCGGGGAGAGGCAGGCGAGGCTCAATGATCGCTAGAAGGGACCTAGCCGGGGACTTTCTCAGTTGCAGACTTTGATGATCCAAAGGATCAAGCGCAGCGTCGCGCCTTTTCCGACCCGCTGCATCGTGCAAACGAAGGAACAAAAGCACGCAATCCTTCATCTATAGGGTGCGGTTTTGACAGCCTTCGACCCACGCTCGTCTCAGCCGGCGGGTGGCCACCTGCCCGTCGGTTAGGCCCGGCGGCCGGCATATTTGCCCCCAACAGGGCTGCCGGGCCGCCTTGAGCGGAGAACCCCCGCTTCAGGCCAGCACCTCGCGATATTCCCTCACCTTGCCGTCCTGGCCTCTGATCAGCCAGGTGTCGCCGTCGCGGCCCTCGATATGGCTCGCCGCCAGCGGCACCTTGCCGCCGCCGTCCGGCAGGTCGATGACATAGGTGGGGTTGCAGATGCCGGAGAGGCGCCGGCGCAGTTCCGCCACCAGCGCCTGGCCCTCGGCGATCCCGGTGCGGCGGTGCGCCATGCCGCGCGCGAGGTCGCCGTGGTGCAGGTAATAGGGTTTCACGCCGAGACGGTACATCAGCTCGCGGCAGAGCTCCTCAAGCACCTCGACATGATCGTTGATGCCTTTCAGCAATACACTCTGGTTGAGCAGCACGAAACCCGCCTGCCGCATCGTGCGGCAGGCTTGCTCCGCGGCCTGCGTGATTTCCCGCGCATGGTTGAAGTGCGTGACCACCGTCACCACCAGCCGGCCCTGCAGCGCCTCGACCAGACCTGGGGTGATGCGCGACGGCAGCGCCACCGGAACGCGGGTGTGAATGCGCAGCAGCCTGAGATGCGGGATCGCCTCCAGGCGGGCGCGGATCTCGGCCAGCGCCTTGTCGGGCAGTGACAGCGGATCGCCGCCGGTCAGGATCACCTCGCGAATCTCCGGATGCCCGGCGATATAGGCCAGCGCCGACTCCAGCGCCTCGCGCGTGTAGCCGCGGCCGATCGAGGTCAGCGACTCCTTCCTGAAGCAGAAACGGCAATAGACGGCGCATTGATAGGTGGGAAACAGCAGCACGCGGTCGGGATGGCGATGCGTGAGCCTGGGCACCGGGCTGAAGGCATGGTCGCCGATCGGATCGTCAAGCTCGCCCTCGGCGGCGACCAGCTCGTCCGGCGACGGGATCACCTGGGCGCGGATCGGATCTTCCGGGTCGCTCCAGTCGATCAGGTCGAGATAGGGTTTTGGCACGCGCACCTTGTGCGCTGCGGCGGCTTCCTGCGCGGCGGCGCGCTCGGCCGGCGAGAGCGGCAGGGATGCGAGGTCGCGGACATGGCGCACGCCGGCGCGGACATTCTCCTGCCAGGCGGCGTCGGCGGCCGGTTGTTTGAGATCGGTGGTCATCGAGGTCCCGAGACAGATTTGCGCGGGATATCGGCTGTATGGGCGGCGAGGTCAACCACCGCCGCCGCCCCGGATAGTCATACGCCTCCTTCTGTCGCGTCGGGTGGCAGCCAACTCACCGCTCGAATTTCCTGATCGCCTCCGCCGTCACGGGCATGAAGAAATTCACCAGATTGCCGTCGGGATCGCGAAACAGCAGCGAGCGGTTACCCCACGGCATCGTCGTCGGCGCCTGCACCAGCGCCTCGCCCAAGCCCTCGGCGAGCCTGCGATATTCTTCGTCGACATCGGCGACGCGGAACTCGATGATGGCGGTGCGATTTGCCGCCGGGCTTGCTACATGGTCGCCGCCGAAGAGCCGCAGCGTGCGCGTGCTGCCGATCGCCAGCGTGCCCGCTTCCGTGACGAGCTCGGCGAAATCCTCGGTGTAGAGCGTGAGCTTGATACCCGTCGCCGTTTCGTAGAAGTCGACGAGCCGCTTGACATCGGCGGTGATGATGCGGGTCGATACGAAATTCATTGGTCTTCTCCGTCGGCTGGCCGCGAAGACGTCTTCGCGGCTGGACGCGCCCGTTCGGGCGCCCTGCCCCGGCTTGTGGACCAGGCCTGCTGCCACCATAGTGGCAACAGGAGACATGCATTGCGCCGCGCCGACAGACTGTTCCAGATCATCCAGATCCTGCGTCGCTCGAGCCGGCCGATCACGGCTGACCGCATTGCCGAGGAACTCGAGACGTCGCGCCGCTCGGTCTATCGCGACATCGCCGACCTTGTTGGACAGCGCGTGCCGATCCGGGGCGAAGCCGGTCTGGGCTACGTGCTCGACCGCGACTACGACATGCCGCCGCTGATGCTGACGCCGGACGAGCTGGAGGCGGCGGTGCTTGGCGCCCAATGGGTGGCCGACAAGGGCGACCCGGTCCTTGCGGGCGCGGCGCGGGACCTGATCGCCAAGATCGCCACTGTCGTGCCCGAGCGGCTGCGCCCCTTCGTCAGCAATCCAACCGTCGGTGCGCCGCTCAGCCGCGCGAGCCTGCCGGACGGCTTGGATATCGCGAAGGCGCGGGCGTCGATCCGCCAGGGCCACAAGATCTGGATCCGCTACCGCAACCGACAGGGCGAAGAGAGCGAGCGCGTGATCTGGCCGACCATGATCGGCTATGCCGAGACAGTGCGGCTGCTTGCCGCCTGGTGCGAGCTGCGCCAGGATTTCCGCCATTTCCGCACCGACCGGATATCGGCCGCTACCTTTCTCGACGAGCGCATCGGCTGCCGGCCCGGCGAGCTGCGCAGCCGCTGGAAACGGCATATGGAAGCACAGGGGGTGCGTTTGCCCTGAGCGGTGCTCGACTTTCGCCGCAATCGACCAGCGCCTTCTTTTCATGCAATCTCCCTCGGCGGCGATCATAGGGAGATGATCCGCCGCCCGAGGGAGGACTGCCATGACCGACACGCCAGCGGGGCTGCCGCGCTATGAGGATGCCGTCAAGCGCTTCCGCATCGAGGACGAGATCGCGCGCCTCCACGGCGACCCGGCAACCGGCATCAACGCCTATGTCGAATGTTGCGGCCGCTATACCGGCGAGAACCGGCTGGCGCTGCGCGCGATCTTGGCGGCCGGTGAATTGCGCGAATATTCCTTCGACGACTTCGCCGACCTGTCGGGCCGCGTCGGCACCTTGCTCAAAAGTCTCGGCGTCGGCCCCGGCGATGTCGTGGCCGGCATGCTGCCTCGCATTCCCGAGCTTGTGGCGCTGATCCTCGGCACGTGGCGGATCGGCGCCGTCTACCAGCCGCTGTTCACCGCCTTCGGCCCGAAGGCGGTCGAGCATCGCCTGAGCTACAGCAAGGCGAAGCTGGTGGTGACCAACCCCGCCAACCGCGGCAAGCTCGACGAGGTGGAAAACCATCCGCGCATCGCCACCATCCACGGGCCGGGCGAGACGCTGCCCGAAGGCGACATCGATTTCCGTTCCGCGCTCGCCGCCGCCTCCCCCGACTGCGACCCGGCGATGCGCAAGGGCTCGGACCTGTTCATGATGATGTCGACCTCCGGCACCACCGGTCACCCGAAAGGCGTGCCGGTGCCGCTCAGCGCGCTTCTTGCCTTTGGCGTCTATATGCGCGACGCGATCGGACTTCGCCCCGACGACATCTTCTGGAACATCGCCGACCCCGGCTGGGCCTACGGGCTCTACTACGCCATCACAGGGCCGTTGCTGCTCGGCATCGCCACCACATTCTACGAAGGCGCCTTCAACGCCAAATCGACCTACGAGATCATCGAGCGCCTCGGCGTCACCAGCCTTGCCGGCTCGCCGACGGCCTATCGCCTGCTGATGGCGGAAGGGCCCGAGGCGGCCGCGCGCGTCAAGGGAAAACTGCGCGTGGTGAGCAGCGCCGGCGAGCCGCTCAACCCGGAAGTGATCCGCTGGTTCCACGCCCATCTCGCCGCGCCCATCCATGACCATTACGGCCAGACCGAGAATGGCATGATGGTCAACAACCATCATGGTCTCATCCACCCGGTCCGCGCCGGCTCGGCCGGCTTCGCCATGCCGGGCTACCGCATGGTGGTGCTGGACGAGGCCGGCAATGAGCTCGGCCCGAACCAGCCGGGCGTGCTGGCGGTCGATATCGCCAATTCACCGCTGCGCTGGTTCGACGGCTATCATCAGGCAGAGACGCCCGCGATTGCCGGCGGCTACTATCGCACCGGCGACACGGTCGAATACGAACCGGACGGCTCGGTCTCCTTCATCGGCCGGGCCGACGACGTCATCACCTCGTCCGGCTACCGCATCGGGCCATTCGATGTCGAAAGCGCGCTGATCGAGCATCCCGCCGTCAACGAGGCGGCGGTGGTCGGCGTGCCCGATCCGCAGCGCACCGAGATCGTCAAGGCCTTCGTCGTGCTGGCGCCCGGCTTCAAGGGCAGCGAGGCGCTCGCCGAGGAGCTCGCCCAGCATGTGAAGAAACGGCTGTCGGCGCATTCCTATCCGCGCGAGGTCGAATTCGTCGCCGAGTTGCCGAAGACGCCGAGCGGCAAGATCCAGCGGTTCCTGCTGCGCAAGGCCGAGGTGGAGAAGCGGAAAGCGGAATAAAGATTCGCTCCCACCCCGATTTCCGCCACGCAAAAGCCGCCAAGTCGGGCGATGGCTCGAATGGGCTCTTGATCGCTAAATTGGGGTTTGCAGATGCGGCTGGTCTTAACGCTTCTCTTTGCACTGGCAGGCAGCACGGCACTCGGCGCCTCGCCGGAAGACGACTATATCGCGGCGCGCGACAAGGCGATCGCCGACATCACCGCGCAGGAAAGCGCCAACACGCCAATCGAAACCATCGATGCGCAGAACGAGAAGGCGCTGGCCGACCTGCAGCAGCGGCTTGCCGCCATTCTCGGCCCGCTTTCGGTCAAGGGTTTTCCGGCGACCGGCACCAACAACGTCGAAAGCCTCAACGCTTCCGATATCGGCTACGGCATGCTCGACGGGTTGCGGTATGCCCAGAGCGACGACGGCCCGAGCATCGTCGCCTCGACGCGCGGACTGACCGAGCGCTGGCTCAAGTCCAAATCGACGGAGGCGGAAGCGGATTTCAAGCTGCCCACCGATATCGGCGCGGCGCTGAAGCTCGACAGCTTCTACACCCAGGCCATCGGCAGCGATGCCGCCTTCTCCGGCACGCTCGACTTTCCGCTGAAGAAGCCCGACGGCGCCGACGTGGTGGTGGCTCGCCTCGGCGGCTGGACGCAGGATGTCGGGCCGATCTACGAGCAGCATGTCGTGGTGGCGGTCGTCAAAGGCGACCGCGTGCTGATTGCCGAGGCGCCCGCCTCGCCCGCCGTGCCCAAGATCGCGGCCTGCGATTCAATCTGGGCAGCCGCCGACGCGGCCGCGCAGAAAGCCCAGCAGGCCGACCAGGGCTCGGACCAGGATGAGCCGCAGGCTTCCGATCCCGCCAACGCCGCCTGGGAAAAGGGCGATGCCGACTACCGCGCCTGCATGGCCCAGCGCCTGCCCGCCGATCCGTCCTTCCCGGCGCTGCTGAAGCAGGCGCAGGACCTTGCCGACGGCATGGCGGGAAAGTAGCCCGCCAAAGCAATTCCGGGCGCGGCGGTTTTCTCAGCCAGCGGTGGCTCGCAAGTTCCGCCGCGGGACGCGCCGCGCGGCGGGGCGCGCCGCTTCCGCGATGATCCCGTTGGCCTGAGGCGCGGCATCCTTGCGCGACCTTGCGTCGGTCACCCGATGCAGCCGCTCGTAAGGCAGCAATTCCCGGATGCGGGCGTTGAGCGCTTCGACCTCGGCATGCAGGTCCTCGCATTCCTGCTTCTGGATATCGAGCTGGATCTGCTCGGACGCCTGCTGCAGCGAAAGCTGTGAGAGATTGGTGCTGACCACGGACAGGTTCTTCTTGTCGGCTTCGCTCTCTTCCCTGAGGACGGCAAGCCTTTCCTCGGCAATCTGGCGTTCGGTGACGGCATCGTTCATCTGCGCCTTGAGCCTGGTGATCTCGGCCGTGGCTTCGCCATTTTCGGCCGAGACCCGGTCCAGGCGCGACTGCAATTCCTGGATCTCGGCGCGCAGGCCGCGCATTTCGGCCTGGCTGCGCGCCAATTCGGCGGCGCTATCGCTTTCGGCGATCCGCGCCGCCTCGGCCGTTTCGGCAAGCTTGGCCTGTGTTGCCTCAAGCATCTTCTGCAGGCGGGCTTCTTCCTTTTCGTGGTTGCCGAGCTGAGCCATCAGTTCGGCAATATGAGCGGTTTCGCTGGCGTGGGTTGCCGCGAATTCGTCGAACTTATGCCGTGCCTCGGCCTCGCGCTTCTGCGCTTGCTCCAGGTCGACCGACAGGCCGACCTGCTTTTCACGCAGCAGCTTGTTCTCGGCGCCGCGCCTGTCGAGCTCCACCGTTTTTGCTGTCAGGGCCTTGACGATCTCGCCGAACTCCGTCTCGCGCCTGGCGCTCTCATTGCTCATCTCCACCAGTTCCAGGCGCACGGCCGCCAGCGCCGTGCGCAATTGCTCCCGGTCCTGGACGAGGCTCGCCTCGCGCTGGTGCCAAGCCTCAGCGGCGCCGTCGCGCTCGCGCTGCTTGCGGGCGGCATCCAGCAATTGTTCCGAGAGCGCCTTGTGTTCGGTGGTAAGAGCGAGGTTTGCCAGCTCCAGCTCGTTGGAGCGCAATACGTCGCGGTGAAAGACGTTGAGAACCTCGCGCGTCATGTGATGCGCGGTGGCGATCTCAGCCAGCTTCGCCTCGATCTCCTGCAGATGGCCCTGGCCATCCCGGAAAAGCCCGGCGACGGCCTCGAGCGCGGCGAGCCGCGTCTGGGTATGGGGCGTCAACCGCGATGAAGCTTGCTCGGCCTGCTCCGCAGACGGCGGATTCTCGTCGCTTGCCACGAGTTCCTGGCCGTCAACAATATCGTCTCCCGACGGCGGTTGTTCATCATCTTTCAGAACGTCCTCGAATGCTTCCGCCAGATCCGATTGAAGGTCCTGAAATTCCTTATCGACGTCCTCGGCCCGCTTGATCAGAGACTTAAAATTCATCACGGCACATCCCTTACTCGCGCCCCACGCGTACTTAACGAATTGCTAATCTATATCTTTACCTTCTGTTCGGGAAGCCCGTGCAAAGGAAACCAAAATTAAGGTTATCGCCGCTCCCAATCTTATGCGGATACGCGGCCAGGTGATCGTACTTCGGCTCTTAACTTATGTTAATTCTCTCTCCGCGCTCGCGCTGAAAGCCCGCGCCGCAACAGGGAAAGACAGCGCGCTGCTTGTCATCATTCACATGACCGATGCGAAGACTTTTCCACCAAAAAAAGAAGCTTCCATCGCATGAATTTCCTCTCTCCTCGGCCGAGTTCAAGCGACCGCGAAGAGTTGCGCTACGCGGCCATCGGTTCGGCGTGGTTTCTTGGACTGCGACGCGGGAGGCGCGTCGATCGCCTCCCGCGTCGATGCATCAACTCTTGATGTCGATACGCTTGACTTGCGACTGCGCCTTCTCGCTCTTCGGTAAGGTGACAGTCAGCACGCCATTCCTGAAGCGCGCCGCCACCTCGTCCTCGTTGACCTCGTAGCCGACCGGGATGCGGCGTTCGAACCGGCCATAGTAGCGCTCGGAGAACTGCCTGTCCTTGTCGTCCGTCTCGGAGCGTTTCTCGCCTCGCAGCGTCAGCACGCCGTCATCGAACAGGACTTCGATGTCTTTCTGTTCGAGGCCCGGCACCTCGGCCATCACCTTGATCTCCTTCTCGCCGTTGGAGATCTCGATGCTCGGCCAACCAGCGCCCAGGGCGGAGACACCGCCGAAAGACGACAACCGGCTGTCGAAGCCGCGGAAAACATCGTCGAACAGGCGGTTCACCTCACGATGCAGCGACAGGAATGGATCGCGTTCGCCGTCGCGGAACAGGCTTGATACCTGGTTGCCGTTGCTGCGGCCCCAGGGAATCAGATCACGGACGCTCATGGTTTCCTCCTTTCTGTTCATCGAACCCGAAAAGGCTTCTCGCGCCGGGCAATGCGCCCGGCGCGTTGCGCGGACGCGCTTGCAGCAAGGCCCTCAGGCGGCGTGCTTTTCGGCCTCGATCTTCTTCGTCGTGCCTTTGGGCATCGCCTTGTCGGCTGCGATCTCGATCCGGCGCGGTTTCATCTCTTCGGGAATTTCACGCTTCAGATCGATCGTCAGCAGGCCATTGACCAGGTTGGCGCCGACGACTTTGACATGGTCGGCAAGCTCGAAGCGGCGCTGGAACGCGCGGCCAGCGATGCCTCGATGCAGGTACTCGCCCTTATCTTCGCCGGCTTTCTGGCCCGAGACCATGAGCATGTTCTGCTCCTGGGTAATGTCCAGCTCGTCCTGCGCGAAGCCTGCCACCGCCATGCTGATGCGGTAGTCGTCTTCCGAGGTCTTGGTGATGTCGTAGGGTGGCCAATTGTCGACGGTTTCGATCCGGCTCGCCGTTTCGAGAGCGTTCAACATCCGATCGAAACCGATGCTCGACCGGAACAGGGGACTGAAGTCAAAGGTGGTTCTCATAGCTATATCCTCCATTGAGCAACATAGATACGAGGAGCGCCAAGGAAGCGGCGCTCCTTGACCTTGCCGGTCTCTCAAGACCCGGCAAATTCGATCTGGGAATTCAACGGCGAGACGTCAAGGGCCTAGCCCCCAAGCCGCCTTCAAGGTCGTGAAAAATCACCCTCTTCGTCAGCATACAGGCAGAAGGCGGCCGCACAACGTGACCGCCCGAGGGAGCTGATCTTCAATGGACAGCGATGATCCCGTCGACGGCGCGCCATTCCGATGGCCTGATGCGCCGATGGTGGGCGACGCGAACAGAATGCAAGGCGACGACCAACTCGCGTTCTCAAGCCCAGAAAACCGTCAGCGTGGGGAAATCCGGGGCCAGATCATAGTCCTGCCAGACGTAAAGCTGGAGCAGGCTGGGATGGTCGGGCAGATGATAATGGATCTCGGCAGCGGTCAGGCCATAGCCATTCATCTACAAGCGGAATTCCCCGCTGACCGTGCTTGCCATCGCCTTGCGCCCTCACGCGCCCAGCCGGTCGACCACCTGCGGGCGGTCGTCATCGGCAGGGCCGCTGGGCGGCGGGGCAATTGCGTCGAGCCGGTGCAGCGCATCCATGATCTCGTCGAAGGAGACCGGCCGCGCGGCGCCCGGCGGCTGGCGCAGCGCCGGCATCGATTCCACGGCGCAGGCGTCGGACGCCCAGGACGAAAGGATCGCCCGCTTTTCCCATATGTCGAGCGAGCCGTCCTCCAGCACATCCCGCGGGTGCTGAAAATGGCTGGCCGGCGAAAGCAGCCGGTCGAGCGAAAGGTCTGATATTTCGGGAGCAAGGGAAGGAATGATCGGCGAGAGCGTCTGTCGGTCCATTTCTGTCCTCCGTCTCCAAAAACTCCTTGTTTCGGGTTCCAAATTTCTCAGCTGTCCCGGC
The DNA here is from genome assembly GCF_029625685.1 of Mesorhizobium sp. WSM4976. Classification (NCBI taxonomy): domain Bacteria; kingdom Pseudomonadati; phylum Pseudomonadota; class Alphaproteobacteria; order Hyphomicrobiales; family Phyllobacteriaceae; genus Mesorhizobium; species Mesorhizobium sp. WSM4976. Next base: position 44,647 of record NZ_JARTVT010000025.1, on the reverse strand, counting down.
GCTGCCGGGCGCCGATAATTTTGTTCAGCTCGATCGCGAATTCAAGCCTTTCCTTCATCGCGCGAGCGGATTTATCGCATGTTTTTCAGGGCGCTAGCACTCGGCAGTCGAGAGTGCCAAAAAATTTTCGGCAGCCCCTTGAAAGTACAAGAAGGCAAAATTAGCTCGACATGCGCGCGACGCCGAAAGGGTCGCGAGCCCCGCTCCGGTCCCGCCGGTCCGGAGCGAAGGGACCTCTCGCAATCTGTTTGTCCTGAAGGAGAACGATATGACGTTCCGTCCATTGCATGACCGCGTGCTCGTCCGCCGCATCGAGGCCGAAGAGAAGACGGCCGGGGGCATCATCATCCCCGACACCGCCAAGGAAAAGCCGCAGGAAGGCGAAGTCATCGCCGTCGGCCCGGGTGCCCGCGACGAAAGCGGCAAGCTCGTGCCCCTCGACGTGAAGGTCGGCGACCGCATCCTGTTCGGCAAGTGGTCGGGCACCGAGATCAAGCTCAACGGCGAGGATCTGCTCATCATGAAGGAAGGCGACGTGATGGGCGTGATCGAGCAAGCCGCGACCCTAAAGAAAGCCGCCTGACCGGGGCTTCCATCGAACCACAACCCAGTCAATGAAAACTGCCTAAGCAAGGAGTGATCCTATGGCTGCCAAGGAAGTAAAATTCCATTCCGACGCCCGTGAGCGCATGTTGCGCGGCGTCAACATCCTCGCCGACGCGGTGAAGGTGACGCTTGGTCCCAAGGGCCGGAACGTCGTCATCGACAAGTCGTTCGGCGCCCCGCGCATCACCAAGGACGGCGTCACCGTCGCCAAGGAGATCGAGCTTGAGGACAAGTTCGAGAACATGGGCGCCCAGATGGTCCGCGAAGTCGCTTCGAAGACCAACGACCTCGCCGGCGACGGCACCACGACGGCCACCGTGCTTGCCCAAGCGATCGTCCGCGAAGGCGCCAAGGCGGTCGCCTCGGGCATGAACCCGATGGATCTGAAACGCGGCATCGACAAAGCGGTGGATGCGGTGGTCGCCGAACTCAAGACCAACGCGCGCAAGATCACCAGAAACGACGAGATCGCACAGGTCGGCACCATCTCGGCCAATGGCGATGCCGAGATCGGCCGCTTCTTGGCCGAGGCCATGGAAAAGGTCGGCAACGAAGGCGTCATCACCGTCGAGGAAGCCAAGACCGCCGAGACCGAACTGGAAGTCGTCGAAGGCATGCAGTTCGACCGCGGTTATCTCTCACCCTACTTCATCACCAACCAGGACAAGATGCGCGTCGAGCTCGACGAGCCTTATGTGCTGATCCATGAGAAGAAGCTCGGCAACCTGCAGGCGCTGCTTCCCGTGCTCGAGGCCGTGGTCCAGTCGGGCAAGCCGCTGCTGATCATCGCCGAGGATGTCGAGGGCGAGGCTCTGGCCACGCTGGTGGTCAACAAGCTGCGCGGCGGGCTGAAGGTCGCAGCGGTCAAGGCTCCTGGCTTCGGCGACCGCCGCAAGGCCATGCTGGAGGACATCGCTATTCTGACCGGCGGCACGGCCATCAGCGAGGATCTCGGCATCAAGCTGGAGAACGTCACGCTGGAGATGCTCGGCCGCGCCAAGAAGGTGGCGATCGAGAAGGAGAACACCACCATCGTCGACGGCGCCGGCAAGAAGGAGGAGATCCAGGGCCGCGTCACGCAGATCAAGGCCCAGATCGAGGAGACCACCTCCGACTATGATCGCGAGAAGCTGCAGGAGCGGCTTGCCAAGCTCGCCGGCGGCGTCGCGGTGATCCGCGTCGGCGGCGCGACGGAAGTCGAGGTCAAGGAGAAGAAGGACCGTGTCGACGATGCGCTGCACGCCACGCGCGCCGCGGTCGAGGAAGGCATCCTGCCCGGCGGCGGCGTCGCCCTGCTCAGGGCGGCCAAGGCGCTCGACGCGGTTGCCGTCGACAATCCCGACCAGAGATATGGCGTCGATATCGTGCGGCGCGCGATCGAGGCTCCGGCGCGCCAGATTGCCGAGAATGCCGGATCGGAAGGCTCGATCATCGTCGGCAAGCTGCGCGAGAAGACCGACTTCGCCTTTGGCTGGAACGCCCAGACCGGCGAGTATGGCGACCTCTACAAGCAGGGCGTGATCGACCCCGCCAAGGTGGTGCGCACCGCGCTGCAGGACGCGGCTTCGGTCGCGGGACTGCTCGTCACCACCGAGGCGATGGTGGCCGAGAAGCCGAAGAAGGAAGCCGCCCCGGCCATGCCTGCTGGCGCCGGCATGGACTTCTGAGACGCTGACGAGAGCCCGCTTCCGGCAACGGGAGCGGGCGTTCACCAGGACGATGGGAGGCTCTCATGAACATGATGAGCGGGAATGGCTCGCTTCCCGCACCGACGCATCCGGCAAGCGAATTCCTCGCCTATGAAACCGAATGCCGAAGCGCGCTGAAGCCGCTGCTGGCAGGCCTGCTCGACGCGGCCGAAGCCGCCGGATGGAACCGGCGGACCGTCGCCTCGACGCTGATGTTCCTTGCCGCGCAGCAGGTGTCGGCCACCGAGACATCAGCGCGAAGCTGAGCGAAATCGGCCCCCGCCGCGGCGGGGTCCGACCGACTATGTCGCGATGGGATTTGGGCTAAGGGAATTGCGATTGCCATGATTGCAGGACGCTTGCGGGAATGCCTGAGAAGCTTGCGATGGGAAGCCAGCGACCTGGCGCAGGAGCTTGGCTGTTCCAGGACCGATGCGACGCGCTGGATCGAGGGGCGCGCGCCTGTGCCGCTGGCGGTCGCGGCCTGGATCGAGGCCCTGACGAAGGCGCATAGCGCGCTGCCGCCGCCACGCCTGAGCCAGCAAAGTTCAGCGACGCACACCACGCCGGCGGGCTTGGTCGATGCGCGGGCCTTCACCGGCATAGGCCAATCGCGGCCGCACGGCGTCGTCCTGCAACCGCCCTACCCGCGCCGCCATGCGCTGGCCGGGGGGCTTCGCCCCGGCACCGTGGGCATCCATCCCAAAGAGTGTCCGGACCATGAACCACGACCGCTTTGAAGAGCCTGTCACGGTGCTGGTCGGCATGGGCTTGCCGGCGCGGCTGGAGACCGTGGCGGAAGCCTACGCCCTGCTGCAGGATTGGCCGGCTGCGAGCAGGAGCAGCGCGCATGCGGTCGCGCTCAACGCCTGCAAAGCCGGCATTGCCGGCGAGATCGACGCGGAGACGGTGCGGGCAACCCTTGTTGCCTTCGCCCGCCGCCACGATATTCTGGCGCCGGACATGGCTTCGCTGGCGCCCGCAGGACCGGCAGGGCACGCGTCCGCAAGCAACAATGGCTGAAGATTTGAAGCCCGGCGCGTGTCGGCGCGGCGGACAAAACGACCAACCCAGGAATTCTGAATGACGACGGACACCAAGACGGAAACCAGGACATTCGAAGCGGACGTCTCGCGGCTGCTGCACATGATGGTTCACTCGGTCTATTCGGATCGCGATGTCTTCCTGCGCGAGCTGATCTCCAACGCGGCGGATGCCTGCGAGAAGCTGCGCTTCGAGGCGGTCAGCCGGCCCGAGCTTCTGGGCGAGGATCCGAAGCCGCGCATCACCATTGCCGCCGATCCGGACAACAAAGAGCTTGTCGTCGAGGATAACGGCATCGGCATGAGCCGCGACGAGATGGCGGAAGCGCTGGGCACAATCGCCCGCTCCGGCACGCGCGCCTTCATGGAGCGCGTCGAGGCCGGCAAGGCGGCGGAGGACACGCAGCTCATCGGCCAGTTCGGCGTCGGCTTCTACTCGGCCTTTATGGTTGCCGATCGGGTCGACGTCATCAGCCGCCAGGCTGGCAGCGACCAGGCCTTCCGCTGGTCGTCCGATGGCAAGGGCACCTATGAAATCGCGCCGGCGCCCCTGGAGGCCGCGCCCAAGCGCGGCACGCGCGTGGTGCTGCATCTGATGGAAGACGCTGCCTCCTACACCACGCCCTATCGCCTCGAGGGCCTCGCGAAGTCGCAGTCCGGCCATGTGCCGGTGCCGATCACGCTTGTCGAAAAACCCGGCGCAGAGCCGCGCGACATCGCCGACGGCACGGCGCTCTGGGTGCGGCAGAAGAGCGAGATCAAGCCCGAGGAATATACCGATTTCTACCGCAGCGTCGCCGGCCAGTATGACGAGCCGGCCTCCACCATCCATTTCCGCGCAGAGGGCCGGCAGGAATACAGCGTGCTCGCCTTCGTGCCCGGATCGCGGCCGTTCGACCTGTTCGACCAGGACCGCAAGGGCCGCATGAAGCTCTATGTGCGGCGCGTCTTCATCACCGACGATGCCGATCTCCTGCCGCGCTACTTGCGCTTCGTGCGCGGCCTGGTCGATTCAGCTGACCTCCCGCTCAACGTCTCGCGCGAGATGATCCAGGAAAGCCCGCTGCTCGCCGCTATCCGCAAGGGCGTGACCAATCGCGTGCTCGGCGACCTCGCCAAGACGGCCGAAAACGATGCCGAAACCTACACAAAGATCTGGGAGAATTTCGGCGTCGTCCTCAAGGAAGGTCTCTACGAGGATTACGAGCGGCGCGAGCAGCTGCTGAAGCTTGCCCGCTTCCACTCGACCGCCTCAGGCGAACCCTGGCGCAGCCTTGCCGACTACGTCGCCGCAATGAAGGAAGGCCAGAAGGCGATCTTCTTCATGGCCGGCGACGACCGCGCCCGGCTGGAGGCCTCGCCGCAGCTCGAAGGTTTTCGCGCCCGCGGCATCGAGGTGCTGCTGCTCACCGATCCGGTCGACAGTTTCTGGGTGTCGATGGCACCGGAATTCGACGGCAAGCCGTTCAAGTCGGTGACGCAGGGCGCGGCAGAGCTTGCCGACATCCCCCTGCCCGACGATGCGGCCAAGCCTGATGCCGAGACGTCATCGGAGATCGCCGCCTTCCTCGCCTTCGTGAAGACGACGCTTGGCGAAGAGGTGTCGGACGTGAAGGCCTCCGACCGGCTGACCGAAAGCGCCGTCTGCCTCGTTGCGCCCGAGCATGGCCCGGACCGCCAGTTCGAGCGCCTGCTCAACGCCGCCGGCCGGCTCGACAAGGCCGCCAAGCCGATCCTCGAGATCAACCCGCGGCATGAGCGCGTGGCGGCGCTGGCGAAACTCGGCGACGAGGAGAAGGCGTTCAAGGAAGACGCCGCGCATCTGCTTTACGACGAAGCGCGCGTGCTCGACGGCGACAAGCCAGCCGACGCCAAGGCCTTCTCCACGCGCCTGGCGCGGCTGATCGATCGCGGCTTGGCGAAGGGATGATGAGGGCGCCATACCGAGATGCGCCGCCCATGAGGGGCGGCGCCGCCAAACACGATCAGATGCTGGCACATTGCCAATGACCCGCTAAGCTCTATCGTGGTTTTCGCGAAATGAGCGGCAGGAACTCCGATGAAGCGCATCGTTCTGGTCAGGCACTCGGAGGAACCGGGCGACGATCATGTCCAGACGACGCTTGAGACGAACGGCCATGCGGTCACGACCGCGATGCCGTTCAAGGGCGAGCAGATCGATCTCGGCTCGATCGATGGAGCCGTGATCTATGGCGGTCCGTTCAACGTCTTCGACACCGACAAGCATCCGTTCCTCGATCACGAAGCCGCGCTGATCGAGCATTGCCTGGACAACGACCTGCCGCTGCTCGGCATCTGCCAGGGCGCGCAGCAGATCGCCTGGCATCTCGGCGCCGATGTCGGGCCGGTGGATAGCGGAATCAGGGAGTTCGGCTATTTTGAGATCACGCCGACGGCCGAGGCCGGCGACTTCCTCGACCGGCCGCTCTACTTGCCGCAGAACCATTTTCACACTTTCGCTCTGCCGGCGGGTGCCGTGCACCTGGCTTCGAGCGAGATTTTTCCCAACCAGGCATTCCGCATCGGCGAGAAGACCTACGCCTTGCAGTTCCACGCCGAGCAAGGCCCGGCCGGCTTCCGGCGCTGGCAGGAGCGCCAAGGCGCGCCCTACGGAACGCTCGGCGCGCAGGACCGGGACGAACAGGACCGGCTGATGGAAGCCCATCACGCGGCGCAGCTTGCCTGGTTCAGCGGCTTCGTGACCAAGCTCTTTGGCTGAAGCGCATTTGGTGAGAATCCGGGCATGACCATAGAAGGCTTCTGCGATCCGCGCTTTGCCGGCGTGCGCGATGCGTTCGCCTTGTTTTTCGATCAAGGCCTCGAGCATGGCGGCGGCGTCTCGGTCGTGGCGGACGGCAAGACCGTCGTCGACCTTTGGGGCGGCCATGCGGACGCCGCGCGGACTCGGCCGTGGCGGCGTGACACGCTGGTCAATGTCTGGTCTTCAACCAAGGGCGTCGTGGCGCTGGCGATCGCCATGCTGGTGGAACGCGGCAAGCTGGACTATGCCGCGCCGGTCGCGCGCTATTGGCCGGAATTCGCGGCCAGCGGCAAGGAGAGGATCACACTCGACCAGGTGATGTCGCACCAAGCCGGGCTGAACGGTCTCGCCGTGCCGATGGACGAGGCGGGCATGCTCGCCTGGACGCCCTATATCAATGCGCTTGCCGCCATGGCGCCGCTGTGGGAGCCCGGCAGCCGTTGCGTCTATCATGCGCTCAGCTACGGCCACCTTGCCGGCGAGGTGCTGCGGCGCATCGACGGACGCAGCGTCGGGTGCTTCATCGCGGAAGAGATCGCCGGCCCGCTTGGGGCGGATTTCTATGTCGGCCTGTCGGCGCCCGAGGATGCCCGAGCAGCCGAGATGATCGAAGGTCCGAAAGCCTCGGAATGGGTCGGCTTCGTGCGCGCCTCGCCCTTTCCTCACGCATGCGACAACCCAACGCCCCGCGCCCTGGCGCCCAACGACCGGGCCTTGCGCGCCGCCGAGGTGCCGGGCGGCAACGGCCAGTCCACGGCGCATGCGCTGGCGCTTATCTACGGCATGATGGCGACGGGCGGGACTTTTGAAGGCAGGCGCCTAGTCGGCCGCGCGGCGATCGAAGAGGCCGCGAGGCCGCGCTTTCGCGGCATGGACGACAGCTTCGCGCTGCCGGCCGCCTTCGCCGCCGGCTTCCAGATCGAGGACCCTGTCTATGCCGGCCGCGCATCGGCCCAAAGCTTCGGCCACACCGGCTGGGGCGGCGCCATCGGCTTTGCGGATCCCGGCGCCGGCGTCGGGTTCGGCTATGTCACCAACCGCATGCTGGGGTTCGACGATGTGGACCCGCGCCGCAAGGCGCTGATCGACGCCCTCTACGACGCGCTCTGAATAAGATCCCTAGCTTCTCAGCCCCGGTGCTTCCTGGCCGGTGCGCGCGACATATTCGGTATACCCGCCGCCATAGGTGTGGATACCGTCGGGCGTCAGTTCCAGCACGCGGTTCGACAGCGCCGCCAGGAAGTGGCGATCGTGCGAGACGAAGAGCATCGTGCCTTCGTATTGCGACAGCGCCTCGATCAGCATCTGCTTGGTCGTGATGTCGAGGTGGTTGGTCGGCTCGTCGAGCACCAGGAGGTTGGGCGGGTCGAACAGCATCAGCGCCATCACCAGCCTGGCCTTCTCGCCGCCCGAAAGCACACGGCACTTCTTCTCGATCTCGTCGCCGGAAAAGCCGAAACAGCCGGCAAGCGCGCGCAGCGGCGCCTGGCCGGCCTGCGGGAAATTGTCCTCCAGGGTCTGGAACACGGTGCGCTCGCCGTCGAGCAATTCCATGGCGTGCTGGGCGAAATAGCCCATCTTGACGCTCGGGCCGCGCGCGACAGAGCCTTCGTCGGGCTCGGAAGCTCCGGCGACCAGCTTCAAAAGCGTCGACTTGCCGGCGCCGTTGACGCCCATCACGCACCAGCGCTCGCGGCGGCGTATCTGGAAGTCGAGGCCCGAATAGATATTGCGGCTGCCATAGGATTTGTGGATGCCCTTCAGCGTTGCCACGTCCTCGCCGCAGCGCGGCGCCGGCTGAAACTCGAAGGCCACAGTCTGGCGGCGCTTCGGCGGCTCGACGCGGTCGATCTTGTCGAGCTTCTTCACCCGGCTCTGCACCTGCGCGGCGTGGGAAGCGCGCGCCTTGAAGCGCTCGATGAAGGCGATCTCCTTGGCCAGCATAGCCTGCTGACGCTCGAACTGCGCCTGCAACTGCTTGTCGGCCAGCGCGCGCTGCTCCTGGTAGAATTCGTAATTGCCGGAATAGGAGGTGAGCGCGCCGGCATCGATCTCGATGATCTTGTTAACGATGCGGTTCATGAACTCGCGGTCGTGCGAGGTCATCAGCAGCGCGCCGTCATAGTCCTTGAGGAATTTCTCGAGCCAGATCAGGCTTTCGAGATCGAGATGGTTCGACGGCTCGTCGAGCAGCATGACGTCGGGCCGCATTAGCAGGATGCGGGCCAGTGCGACGCGCATCTTCCAGCCGCCGGAGAGTTTTGCGACGTCGCCCTCCATCATCTCTTGGCTGAAGCCGAGGCCGTCCAGCACCTCGCGGGCACGGCCGTCCAGCGAATAGCCGTCGAGCTCCTCGAAGCGGTGCTGCAATTCGCCGTAGCGCTCGATGATTACGTCCATCTCGTCGGCGCGGCCGGGATCGCCCATGGCGTGCTCGAGCTCGCGCATCTCGGCTGCCACCGCGCTCACCGGCCCGGCGCCTTCCATGACTTCGGCGACGGCGCTCATTCCGCCCATGTCGCCGACATCCTGGCTGAAATAACCGATGGTGACGCCGCGATCGACCGAGACCTGGCCTTCGTCGGGCTGCTCCTGGCCGATGATCATGCGGAAGAGCGTCGTCTTGCCGGCGCCGTTCGGGCCGACCAGCCCAACCTTCTCGCCCTTCTGCAAGGCGGCAGAGGCCTCGATGAACACGATTTGGCGACCGTTCTGCTTGCCGATATTTTCGAGACGGATCATGGGGCGGTCCGGGAAACTGCGCTGATTTGGCGGGATTTGCCCGGGCGTGTACGCGATTGAAGGTGCGAGGGGAAGAGGCAGAAGCGACGCAGATGAGACGATGGGGTTGCCGAAGGCGGCGCCGCAGCCAATCTCCCCACAAGGGGGAGATAGGCGCCGCGCCCTACTTCGCGTCGTGGAAGATGATCCCCACCGTATGCCGCTGCCCCGAACGCAAGCGGCTGACACCGTGGCGCAGGTTCACCCGGTAATATCCTTTGGTGCCTTGCACCGGCCGGTTGTGCACGGCGAAGATCGCCGCGTCGCCGCGCTTCAGCGGCACCACCTCGGCGCGACTTTGCATGCGGGGGCGCTGTTCGGTCAGCACGAACTCCCCGCCGCTGAAATCCTCACCGGGCTCGGACAACAGGATCGCCACCTGCAGCGGAAAGGCAAGCGCGCCGTAGAGGTCCTGATGCAGGCAGTTGAAGTCGCCGGGGCCGTATTGCAAGAGAAGCGGCGTCGGCCTCGTCTGGCCCTCGTCGTGGCAGCGCTTCAGGAAAGCGGCGTGATCGGGGGGATAGCGAAGCGCTGCGCCCATCTTCTCGTTCCAGTCATTGGCGACGGCGGCAAGGCGCGGATACAGGGCTGAGCGCAGGCCCTCGATCAGATCAGGCAGCGGGTATTTGAAGTAGCGATATTCGCCCTTGCCGAAGCCGTGGCGGGCCATCACCACATGACTGCGGAAATGCTCCTCATGCGGATAGAGGCCGGCTATATCGGCGCATTCTTCCGCTGAGAGAAGGCCGGGCATGACGGCGCTGCCATGAGCGTTGAGGTCTGACACCAGCGCGCGCCAGTCTTGCGCCGCGGCACGGGATTCGGCTGAGCGGCTGGCGCGCTTGGTGTTCAGGGAGTGGACGGTCATGAGTTCGCCTCCTTGCTTGTCCACGAAGATAGGACGAGCGGCGTGGGGAGCCACCCGATTCATGGCAAGGTGGCGAGGCGCGGGAGCGCCGATCTCCCTTGCGGGGGAGATGGCCGGCAGGCCAGAGGGGGTGTGAAGGAACGCAACCTCTCCGGGTTGCGACAAATGCCAACTTCCGAGAATTTGTCCTCAAAGAATGATAGGTCGGCGGGACAGCACCCCCTCTGCCCTGCCGCGCATCTCCCCACAAGGGGCGAGATCAGCAGCTTCACGGCCTCCGATACCCCTCCAGCTCCGGATCAAGATCGACCTTCACCGCATTGGTGAACACGCAGGTCGCCACCATGATGCCGGCGAAGGCGGTGAGGTTGACGAGCAGCGTCTCGTCATAGCGAGATTTGAGCGCGGCCCAGGTCTCGTCCGGAACGATGTTGGAATCGGCCGCGACCGCTTTGCCGAAGCCGATCAGCAGCGCCTCGTCCGCGGTGGGCTCGATCGCTTCGGGGTCGAGCCCGCTATCGATCAGCGCGCGGCGGAAGAAAGTCACCGGAATCTCGGCGCGCATCGTCTCGGCAATCGCTTTCGAGAACAGCCAGATGGTGCGGTCATCGAGCGTGGGCTTCAGCAGGTCGCGCAGTGTGAACCATTCGGCGTAGATGCGGTGCGCGGCCGGCGAATGAAGCAGGATGCGCTTCATGTTGGTCATGCGGCCGCGCAACTCAAGCTCGCGGTCGTGCTCGGCGCGGATGTCGTCGGAGGCGGTGGCGTAATCGATCGCGGAGAGATGCGCCATCGGCTTCACCCCAGTGTCGCATGCAGTGCCGGCGCGCCGCGCAGCGTGTTGGAAACGGTGCAGATGTTTTCAGCGTCGGCCAGGATACGCTCTTTCATCGCGGCATCGAGATCGCCAGTGATTTCCAGTTTGATGTTGAATGTCTCGAGCCGCGAGGGCTCGTCCTTTGCCTTCCCGCCGCCTACATCCGCCCTCACTTCGCCCAGCCGATCGGCGACGCCGAGACGGGTGGCGGCGATGCGGGCGCTGAGCACCATGCAGGCGGCCAGCGAGGCGTAGAGCAGATCGAGCGGATTAAAACCCGGCGCGCTGACCTGGGTGACGACATCGACCGTGCCGCCGGTCGGCGTCGTCACCGTGGGCAGGTCGCCTGGGGGCATGACCGCGAGCGCGCCAGTGTTGCGGGTTCTGATCTTCAGCTCGCTCATTGCAAAATCCTTCCGGCCGGCATGGCTGACAGATCTGTCATAGCGGGCATGAATTCAACAGGGCAATCGCCGAATGCGAAGGGCAACGCAGACGGACGCAGGCCTCTTACAACCGGGTCGCCGGGCTTCCCGTCGCGCGCTCCTTATGCCAGCCCCCGGAGCACGTGCTTCTGAACCTTACCCGACGCCGTGCGCGGCAGCGTTTCCATCAGCCGGAATTCCTTGGGCACCTTATAGCGGGCGATGTGCGCGGCGCAGTGGCTGATCAGCGCCTCGGAGTCGAGCGCCCGGCCGGGCCGCAGCACGACGAAGGCGCGGCCGACCTCACCCCAGCGCGCGTCGACAACGCCGATCACCGCCGCCTCGGTGATGTCTGGATGGGCAAGCAGCGCCGTCTCGACCTCGGCAGGGAAGACGTTCTCACCGCCGGAGATGAACATGTCCTTGCGGCGGTCGACCAGGGTCACGAAACCGTCCTCGTCGCGCCGCGCCATGTCGCCGGTGCGGAACCAACCATCCCCGCTGAACGCACTCGCCGTCTCATCCGGCCGGTTCCAATAGCCCGGCGTGACGTTGGGGCCGGCGAGCCAGATCTCGCCCGTGTCGCCAGGCGCGACATCGTTGCCTGCGTCATCGACGATGCGCAGCGAAACCGACGGCGCCGGCAGGCCGGCGGACCCCGCCTTGCCGGCAATGCGATCCGCCTGCGGCGGCACGCAAAGCACAGTGCCGGTTTCCGTCATGCCGTAGCCATCGGCCATGAGCACGCCCTGCTGGAGCCACCAAAGCACATCCGCGGCGGGATTCGGCGCGCCGCCGGTGAAAAGGGCCTTGAGCGACGTCCAGAGCGCGGGCGCGAAGCTTGCATGCTCGCGCAGCATCTTCGCCATCTGCGGTACGCAGAAATAATGGGTGACGCCGAGATTGGGGTCGGCCAGCCGGCGATTGGTGGCGCCGGCATCGAAGCCGGAGGAAATCAGAACCATGCCGCCCTTCAGCAGGACAGGGCGAAGATTGGTGATCAGGCCGATGACATGAAACATCGGAGCGTCGCAAAGGACGATGCTGTCATGGCTGACGCGGCCGACGACACCGAAATTGACGGCCGTGGCGAAAGCGTTGGCCTCCGTCACGATGACGCCCTTGGGCCGGCCCGACGTGCCTGAAGTGTAAAGGATGATCGAAGGCCGGTCGGCTTCCGGCAAGGGACGGCGCGGCGCGGGCGCCGCTGCTTCCACCGCCGCCGCGAAGCGCGCGACCGCAACAGGCGCGCAACCGGGCGGCGCCGCGATGTCCAGGTCGGCGTCGTGCACCAGCAGCGAGGGGCCGCAATCGGCCAGGATCACCTGCCGTTCAACCGCCGCGAGCCGCCAGTTGACCGGCACGAAAATAGCGCCAAGACGCATCGCGGCCTGTTGCAGGATGACGAGGTCGGCGCTGTTGCGGGCGAGCGAGGCGATCCGCTGCCCCTGCCCTATGCCATGGCTTTCGAGCACAGCGACCGCGCGCTGGATGGCGTCGTCGAGCGCCGCGTAGGTCCAGCGCCGGCCGGACGCGAGATCGACGCAGGCGAGTCGGCCTGGCTGCGCCCGGGCATGCAGGGCGACGGGGTCGGGTGTCGTCCAGGCCGGCATTTGCGTTCTCCTCCCGTGTCGCGCGCCGTATCGGTTGCCGGCCGGCATCAGTGCCGTCACGGCGTCAGGTCATTCCGGATCATCTCGCCTTGTCGTAGGCACCGAGGCCAGGCTTGTAGCTCTTTTCGTCGATGAACTGGCGGATGCCTTCCTTGCGGCCTTCATTGTCGAAGGAATTCGCCGCCTCCTGCGCGCGCACCAGATAGTCCTCGGCATTGTCGTAAGTCATCTCGGCAACGCGGCGGATCGCGTCCTTGGTGGCCTTGAGCGCGACCGGGTTCTTCTTCAACAGGACTTCGGCCACTTCGGTGACGCGCGCCTTGAGCCCGCTGAGCGGCACGCTCTCGTTGACCAGCTTCCAGGCCGCCGCCTTGCGGCCGTCGATAAGCTCGCCGGTCAGCGCGTGGTACATGGCATCGCGCATGGACAGCAGTTCGACCACCACCTTGGTGGCGCCGCCGCCAGGCAGGATACCCCAGTTGATCTCGGAAAGCGCGAACTGCGCCTCGTCGGCGGCGAAGGCGAGGTCGCAGGCAAACAGCGGGCCATAGCCGCCGCCGAAGCACCAGCCATTGACCATGGCGATGGTCGGCACCCGGTACCATCGCAGCCGCCGCCACCAGCCATAGGCTTCGGATTGCGCCCTGCGCACCGCGCCCAGGCCTTTCGCCTCGGTCTCGCGAAAATATTCCTTGAGGTCCATGCCGGCCGACCAGGCTGCGCCCTCACCTGACAACACCAGAACGCCAACATCGTCCCGGAATTCGAGCTCGTCGAGAACCTGCATCATGCGCCGGTTGAGCGTCGGGCTCATCGAGTTGCGTTTGGCCGGCCGGTTGAAGCGGACCCAGGCGATGCCGCCCTCGACATCGAAGGCAACCGAGTCTTCGGTTTCACTCGTCTTCTCGGTCATGCCGGTCTCCTCCTCCGATTGCTATGCTACATAGCGTTATCTTTGCTATGTCGCATAGTATTTTTGCCTTGACAAGGGGATGGATCACGGCGATCGATCGGACATGGACGAGACCAGAGTTCGCGATGTCCCCAGCGAGGACGCGCTCGACGCACAGATCGGCTACAATTTGCGGCGCGCATCGGCGCTGGCGCTCAACGATTTTTCCGTGGAGATGGCGGAGGCGTCACTGCGGCCGGTGACCTATGCCATGCTGGCGCTGATCGACGAGCGGCCGGGCATCCGCGCCGCCGAGCTTTGCCGGCTGCTCGGCATGAAGAGCGCGAACATGGCGCCGCTGCTCGCCGAACTGGAGGAGCGCGGCCTGATCGAGCGCGACGATCATGCAGAGGACAAGCGCGTGCGGAAACTCAGCCTGACCGGGGCGGCCAAGGCGGCAATGCCCGCTTGGCGCCTCAAGGTGCGCCGACACGAAAACCGTTTCCTGGAGCGTCTCAGCAGGAAGGAACGGGCGACACTGCTGCGGCTGCTGCGCCTGATCTGGGTGGATGAGGCGGAGTGAGCGCGGCGCGCTCCCACTCTAGCAAAACAATCCGATAGCAGCGCATTCTGCCGGGTTGATTCAATCTACTGCGCAGAGGGAACATCGGAGAGGCTGGCGGGACAGCACCTCGCTGCCCGGCAGGACAGAGGGGTGTGAAGGACCGCGGCGTAACGGGCTTCTTTCACGCCCTCACCGCGTCAGATCGAGCGCCGCCGTCAGGTCGCCCATCGGCGCCTGGTCGTTGTTGCGCAGCGCCTTGTCGCGGGCGACGATGCCTTGCAGCACCGGCAGGTCGTAGCGGTTGGTGATGAAGCGCAGGATCGAGGTGGTGTCGTACTGCGTGTGGTCGACAATGCCCATCTTCGCGTAGGGCGAGATGATGAAGGCCGGGACGCGGTTGCCCGGGCCCCAGCGGTCGGCCTTTGGCGGGGCGACATGATCCCAGAAGCCGCCATTCTCGTCATAGGTGACGACCACCAGCATATGCGCCCATTGCGGGCTCTTCTCCAGATGCGAAACGATATCGGCCAGATGCTGGTCGCCCGAGGTCACGTCGGCATAGCCGGCATGTTCGTTGAGGTTGCCCTGCGGCTTGTAGAAGGTGACCTGCGGCAGCTTGCCGTCGTCGATCGCCTTGATGAACGCTTCGCCGCCGAGGCCGCCGTCCTTGATATGCTCGGCGCGCGCGGCGGTGCCCGGCGCGTAAGCCGCGAAATAGTTGAAGGGCTGGTGGTGGAACTGGAAGTTCGGCACCGGTGTCGCGTTCTTGCCGTCGAGCGCGGCCTGCCAGGCGCCTGAATACCAGGCCCAGGAGATGCCCTTGAGCGACAGGAGATCACCGATGGTGATCTCCTGCTGCGGCGGCAGCGTGGTCGGCTGCGTCGGGTCGGCGAGCGCCTTGTCGCCGCCCTCGGCCGGCTTGTTGGCGCTCGGCTGGTAGGGCGGCTGCATGGTGTTGACGGCGTAGAAGTCGGGCGTGATGGCGCCGTCATTGGCGAATTTCGGTACGCCGGCCAGCGCCGAGGCGGGCGAATTGTCAGCCGGCTTCAGCGTCACGCCATCCGGTTCGACGATAGCGATCTGGCCCTTCACCGGGCTGGTGTCGGCATTGGGATAATAAGGCACGCAGGCGCAGGCCAGCATGAAATGGTTGAGGAAGGAGCCGCCGAAGGCTCCCTGGAAGAAATTGTCCGCCAGAACGTATTTCTTGGCAATGCTCCACATTGGCAGATTGGACCCGTCGTAATGGCCCATCACCAGCGAGCCGGAATCGGCCCAGGCGACGAACTTGTCGTTCCGGCCGCCGTCGATCTGCATCTGCTCCTGGTAGAAGCGGTGCCACAGGTCGTGCGTGACGACGTTGGTGCCCTCGTTGAAGCCCTTGGGGTCGTCGATGGCAAAGACGGCGTTGGGAAGATGCGCGCTCTGCGCCTCCGTCACCGCCGGCGTGACGCCCTTGCCGGTCAGCCCGCCCCAGACCGGGGGCAATTCGGAGAGCGGCTTGCCGTCGCGGTCGAGCTGGCGCGCTTGGTCGGGCGACACATTGGCGAGGCCATTGGCGCCGGGGAAGCCACCATAGAGATTATCGAAGCTGCGGTTCTCGGCGTAGATGACGACCACGGTGTCGATCTTGTCGTAGCCGGGAGGAGCCGCATGGGCAGCGGCGGAGAGCGATGCCAGCGCCGTGGAGGCGAGGCAAAAGGTGAGAAGGGACCGGGTCATTGAAGGATGCCTCGTGGCTTGGGAATGGCTGGAGGACGGCAATGCAGGAACGCAACTGCATCAATGCCCAGCTACTTCGACGCCTTGTCACCTATGTGACAGTTCTGCGAGGTTCGAACACGGTTTCGTGAGCGAGAAAGCCGGTCATCAATCCGTTGCACTTGAAGCTTACGTCGCGAACGAAATCAGGTGAAGGGAAATCAGGGATATCGCCGCAGACGATGGGACGGAAAGGTCACGCGATCGCCCTTGTGGCGGCTTCGATCGTCGGCTTGACCGCGCCTGCCAACACCGCGGAGCCGTCGGGCGTCCATCCCGGCCCGATGTCGCGCCAGGAAGCCTATGCGCGCGCCGAGGCGCTGACGGCGCTCGGGCGGCAGATGTTCTTCGATCCTTCGCTTTCGGCCTCGGGCAGGCAGGCCTGCTCATCCTGCCACGATCCCAACCACGCTTTCGGACCGGCCTCGGCTTCGCCGGTCGAGATGGGCGGAGCCAAGCTCGACCAGCCCGGCGTTCGCGCGGTGCCGTCGCTGCGCTATTTGCAGGCGACGCCCGCCTTCACCGAGCATTTTCACGACTCCGAGGACGAAGGCGACGAGAGCGTCGACAATGGCCCGACCGGGGGGCTCACCTGGGACGGCCGGGCCGACCACGGCAAGGACCAGGCGAGAATCCCGCTGCTCTCTCCCTTCGAGATGGGCAACAAGGATGAGGCCCAGGTGGCCGCCCGCCTGCGCAAGGCGCCCTATGCAATGGCGTTCGAGGCTGCCTTTGGCGCCGATGTCTTCGACCATCCGCGGGACGCCTTCGATGCCGCGGTGGAAGCGCTCGGCACATTCGAGCAGAGCAGTGCCGATTTCTACCCCTATTCCAGCCGCTACGACGCCTTTCTCGCAGGCAAGGCACAGCTCTCCGCGCAGGAATTGCGCGGCCGCATGCTGTTCGAGGACGAGGCGAAGGGCAATTGCGCGAGCTGCCATTTGAGCGAGCCGGCCAATGACGGCGAGCCGCCGCAGTTCACCGACTACGGCCTCATCGCGATCGCCGTGCCGCGCAATCCGGCTCTCCCCGCCAATGCCGATCCCGATTATTTCGACCTCGGCCTGTGCGGCCCGCTGCGCACCGACTTCAAGGGACGCGCCGAATTTTGCGGCCTGTTCAAGACGCCGACACTGCGCAACGTGGCCTTGCGCAAGAGCTTCTTCCATAATGGCTATTTCCACACGCTTCGCGAGGCGGTGGCCTTCTACGCCAGCCGCGACAGCGATCCGGCGCGCTGGTATCCGAAGAGGGCCGACGGCACGGTCGACAAATTCGACGACCTGCCAAAAGCCTACTGGCCGAACCTCAACACCGACCCGCCCTTCAACGGCAGAAAGCCCGGCGACAAGCCTGCGCTGACCGACGCCGAGATCGATGATATCGTCGCCTTCCTCGGCGCGCTGACCGACGCCGATCAGACGGGACACTGAGGCTGGGGGGCCAGTTAGGAAGGCCTGTTGCGAGACTGATTCAAGGCGGCGCGGCCCCGGTTGCCGCCTCTTATTGCCCCGGCGCGTAGCGGCTCACCACCATGCCGCAGGCATAGGGTCTCGAGCCGAGGAGCGTCAGCCCGGCGAACCCGCCTTTGTCGAAGATGCGGCGGCCGCTGCCCAGAACCGCCGGATTGATGAACAGCTGGAACTCGTCCACCAGACCGGCGGCGATCAACGCCGAGGCGAAGCCGGCGCCGCCGAACACGGCGATGTCGCCGCCCTCGCCCTGCTTCAGCGCATCGACCTCGCGCGGCAGGTCGCCGCTTACGACCCGTGTCCGTTCCCAGCGCGAAGCTCCGAGCTTGTCGCTCGCCACCACCTTCTCAGCCTCGATGATGCGCCGAGCAAAGGCATAGAAGCGATCCTTCGGATATTTCTTCGCCGCATTGCCCCAATGGGCAAGGTAGCCCTGCTCCGCCATCTTGCGGCTCAACAGGATGGTGTCGACGGTGGTGAGGACGGCGTTGAAATCCTGTTTGAGCTCCTCGTCCCAGGCGCTGTCGTCGCCCCATTCCCACAGCTGCCAGCGACGATCCTCATCGGAGCCGACAAAGCCATCCACCGACATTTGCATCTGAAGGATCAGCCTCCTCATGCTCGTTCTCCTCGCCAATGATTTACTTTTGGAACCATTTGACGCAACGCGGTAACGGTGTCAATAGTAAATTGATTTACAAATGGAATCATATTGATGACATCCAAGGGACGGTCTGGCTGCCCGATCAGCCTTTCGCTCGAATTGCTGGGCGACCGCTGGACGCTGCTCATCATCCGCGACCTGGCCTTCGCGGGGAAACGGCATTTTCGCGAATTCCTGCTGTCCGATGAAGGCATCTCGTCGCGCACGCTGGCCGAGCGGTTGCGGACGCTGCAGGACGAAGGCATCCTCACCCGCAGCGACGATCCTAGCCATGGCCTGAAGGCGATCTACCGGCTGACCGAGGCCGGCATCGACCTATTGCCGGTGCTGGCGACGCTAGGCGCCTGGGGCAGCAAACACCGCAAGGCCGACGACAAGCTTGCCCAAATCGCCGATGACCTCGCGGCCGGCGGCGAGCGGGCGGTCGAGCGGATGAAGGAGAAGCTTAGGGTGGAGCATTTGGGATAGCGAAGGCGGAATACTGCACTCTGCCGGCGACCTGCGCGAGCGGCGTTTTGCCCAAACACTGGGTCAGCGGCCTGCCTTGCGTGGCGTGTTGAGCGCGTCGAGGCGCTCCTGCAGATGGCCGTTCAGCACGATCATCTCTTTCAGAGCCTTCACCGCATCGCCGTTGTGCCGGGCAATGAAGCTCTCGGCGACCCCCTGAAGCGCGGCTTCCTGGCGGCTGTCCAGCCTTATGATGTGACTCATGACGGTTGCTCCCAGCGGCTTGTATTAGAAAGTGAACAAAAAGGGAACAAATATGTCAAGCGCGAATTGACTCGACGAGGAATGCGTTCCTATTTTGGTCGGTAGGTGGGGCGGTTGCTCGATACCAGGGAGAGCCGCGTTGGGCAGACGGAAAAGCCGCTATGACAGATTGTTCCATTCAGAGGCGGAGGCGATCATTCGCGATGCGCTTAAGCTGCGCGAGACGGTGCTCGCAGCGCAACTCAACCTAAAAGGGAATGGTGAAATGTACTGGCGGCTCAATGGTCTGGTCGACCGGCTGCATGAGGTGATGGGCGCGGTAGCTGGCCGGGAGCCGGATTTCCGGACCGCCCTTCTCGGTCTTTTGCCGCTGCCCAAGGATTATTGCGACCGGGCATGACGGATGGCCGGCCCCATGGACAGCGTCGGCCGCGCGGCCAAGGCCAACATGCTGCTCGTCGTCGAATGCCGCCATTGCTATCACGCCGGCCGCTTCAAGGCGAACGACGTGGCCAAGGTGGTGGGCTGGAACAAGCCGCTGGAAGCCGTCCGCTTCCGCTGCAAACGCTGCGGCCGCAAGGACACGGTGGTGAAGACCCAATTCATCGACCAGGACCATCCGCCGAAAGGATATATCTGGGTGCTGCAGAAGGCGCGAGGATAGAGTGCCAAGCGCCCTCGCCATTAAAACAACGATCCCTGCGCCGGCGGCCCAATCGGAAACTTGATCTGCGTCGCAGGCTTTTCCACGATCACCAGCGCGTCGTCCGGCGCCGGCCGCTGCAGCTTCCTTGCCTCCGGCCACGGCGCGGTCAACCACAGCTCGGTCTGTTCCTGCGTGGTCAGGATCACCGGCATTGCCTTCTCGTGTATCGGCGCGATCAGCGCGTTGGGCCTCGTGGTCAGAAAGCCGTAAAGCTCGTGATCGCCCAGACCTTCCTTCACCTTGCGCACGCCATGCCAAGGTGTCCAAAGGCCGGCGAAGAAGAACAGCGACCGCTCTTCGTTGATCGCGAACCAGAAGTTCTTCTGCACGCCGGTTTCCGGGTCCTTGTCGCCCGGGGTCGGCGACGGTTCGGCGAAGCTCGTGACCGGCACGACACAGCGGTTCTCGACCCCCAGATAGGGAAGCCAGTGCGCGTATTGAGGATTGCGGATGTTGGTGGTCCCGGAATCGGCGTTGCCGCGCACCCGCTCGGCCGGCGTCGGCATGCCCCAGCGTAGCCTGGCGAGTTCGCGGCTGCCGTCGACGGCATTGCGCACGACCGGCGCCGGCTGGTTGGGATAAATGTCGACCGACGGTTCCAGATTGCCGGTTATGTCACGCAACGCCCGCGTCCACTGGCGGATCGCTTCCTGGCTGGTGGTAATGTTGTAAAGATTGCACATCGGCAGCGTTTCCCCGTCCGCCGATAGTTCCCGCATTTTGAGACAAAGCGCAAACCACACGAAAGCAGGCAGCGCCTTTTGTGGGCTTTGAGCGTCGACGATCTCAACCAGCCTGTCCGCTCTGCGGCGGGCCGGCCGACTCCTCGGCCGGTGGTTCCCCGGGGAGCCCTAATCGCAGCCGCTCCTCCTCGGCGAAGCTCTCAGCCTGCTCGTGAATATCGAACACTTGCTGCGTCAGCCTGCCGCCGTCCACGACGCGCACGATCCATTGGCCGTTGACGGTTTTTACACGGACACTGTCTGGCTCACTTGTTATCATGTATGGCCCCTGCCCTTCGACCCAAGTATTCGGTTCCTAGATCCGATACGATCTAGAGCGGCTGAAGTTGCTGAAAAGCGGAGCTGCTCGACCTTTAGTGCAAAGGCACTCGCGGAAATTCAATAGATTTGTGATATCCGACGGACAAAAGCGATTATGGCGCCCACGTCGCCTCATCCCGAGCAAAGACTACATAAACTCGCGGAGCGATGGGCGGCCCGGCAGCCTTGGGGGGTGATACTGGGTTCGGCGGCCGGGCCTGACCGGAGTTTGCGAGGCCGCCGGCTGCAGGAAAGGATGCGCTTGCGCCCATGCGAGGGCAAGAACGACCTAGGCCCTAGGACCAAAGCTGCAAGCGCAGGGCCGAGACGGACCAATCACGATCAGACTGGAAAACCACCTGAAGCCGGCCGCGCATCAAAGGCCGAAATAATGCCGGCCGACGAGATAGCCGAGCGCCGCGACCACCAGGGGAAACAGCGCCGGCGCCGCCCGGCTGAACAGCGAGGCGCTTATCTCCTTGGCTGGAGCGCTGGGCTTGGCATTGCCGAGGTTTTTGGTCATGGGCTCGCTACCGGTTGGGGCTAGTGCCGGCGGAGCCATATTAGAAGTCGCTTATTAAGTTTCCGGCAAGCCCAATACTACAATTCGCGGCAATTTATTCCGATTGCTGGGTGCGCTCGGCAAGCGCGAAAGCCTGGAGGTTGCGCGATTTGCCGGGGTCCTGGTCGGCGTTGGCGATGATGGCGTGGAAGGCGGCGCGGGCGATGTCCTTCTTCCTGGCGCCGGGATGCTCCCTGCGCACCGCCTTGACCAGATCCTTCGGCGTCATGCTGGGGGTGACGAGGCGCATCAGCGTGTCGCCTACGGCCTGCAATTCGCTGGCATCCATAACGATGACCCTGTTTCGACGACATAAGCGTAG
Source organism: Mesorhizobium sp. WSM4976 (assembly GCF_029625685.1). Taxonomy (NCBI): domain Bacteria; kingdom Pseudomonadati; phylum Pseudomonadota; class Alphaproteobacteria; order Hyphomicrobiales; family Phyllobacteriaceae; genus Mesorhizobium; species Mesorhizobium sp. WSM4976. Next base: position 23,326 of record NZ_JARTVT010000025.1, on the reverse strand, counting down.
CGTATAGCATATAGGGGGGCGATCGCGTCACTTTTGTGATACGCGCCGGTCAGAATCGGAGCTGGGCGACGGTCTCCACGACCCACGCCGTTCGGGATTCGAAATGGCCAAGGCGAACTGACGGACGGGCAATGCTTGGTGACCTTGCCGCCTTCGGCGGACTTTTCCTGACCGCCTTCGCCGCCGCGACCATCCTGCCGCTGCAATCGGAAGCAGTTCTGGTCGGCCTGCTGCTGGCCGGGACCCATTCGCCGGCCGCGCTGGTTCTGGTCGCGACGATCGGGAACGTGCTTGGTTCGGTGGTCAACTGGCTGCTGGGCCGCGGCATCGATCGCTTCCGCGACCACAAATGGTTTCCGGCAAAGCCTGCCGCCCTCGACCACGCGGCGGCGCGCTATCACCGTTGGGGACGATGGAGCCTGCTGCTGAGCTGGGCTCCGTTTATCGGCGATCCGTTGACGGTGATGGCCGGCGTGCTGCGCGAGCCCCTGTGGAGCTTTATCGCGATCGTCACCCTCGCCAAGGCCGGCCGGTACCTGGCGGTGGCGGCCGCAACCCTTGGCCTCTAGAGCAATTCCAGGAAAGTGTGAGTAGTTTTCCGTCAGGAATTGCGTCAAAATAAAGAGATAGAGCGGTTCGCCGTTTTCGTGAAACGGTGAAACGCTCTAGCCTAAAGGATCCTCGTGGCGAAGGCATCCAGCCGTGAATTCTCGCGATAGCAAAGCCGCACCGCGAGGGCGGCCGCGACCCCGGTGGCCGCGCCTCCGGCGACGTCGCCCGCATAGTGGATACCGACATGAAGCCGCGACCAGCAGATCAGCACGGCCATAACGAGCAAGGCAAGCGTGCGGCGCGGCAGCGCCTGCATGGCGAAGGCCGCTACGATGGCCATGCTGGCGGTGGCATGATCGGACGGGAACGACCAGTCGGCGCTAGGTGTGATCAAAAGATGCGTGACACCTGCGTCGTAGGGCCTGATCCGGTGGACGAACAAGAGGATCGCCTGATTGACCGCCAGCCCGACCAGGAAGGCAAGCCCGGCGGACAGGCAGGCATGGCGCACATGGGCGCGATCGGTCCTCGACCACCATTGCAGGGCGACCGCGATCACCATCAGCGGCACGCCGATTTGTGAGATCGTGATCATTGTCCTATCAAGAAGCGGGCTGATGCCGGCGGCAGAGTTGATCCAGTGCGTGAGAGAAGCGTCCATTTTTGTCTGATTTCCCTGGTCGACCATGAGGTCGATCGTTGAAGCCCGCCGGCGAGCATCGCATTCACCAGCTCTTTGAGGTCAGCGTATGGCTGAAAGGTGCCCATGCCTTGATCGAGTGCGTCGGCGGCATCCTGCTTTACCTCGTAACCACGCAAACCATCGCCTCCTGGGTCAACATGCTCACCCAGGAGGAGCTGATCGAGGATCCCAACGACTTCATAGCCGGCCATTTGTCGCGGATCGCCGCCGGGTTCTCGATCGCGAGCAAGGAATTCTACGCCTTCTACCTGCTCAGCCACGGGCTGATTAAGCTCCTGCTGGTCATCGGCCTGCTGCGCGGCAAGCTGTGGTCCTACCCTGCCTCGCTGGTCGCGCTCGGCGCCTTCATGGCCTACCAGGTGTATCGCTACTCCTACACGCATTCGCCCGGCCTGCTCGTGCTGACCGTCTTCGATGCCATCGTCATGTGGCTGATCTGGCAGGAGTGGAAGACGGTGCGCCGCCATATCACTCCCTGATCGCCCGGCCTCACTCGACTTCGCGCCGGAAAGGCGTCGGCGCAGTCATGCAAACGAGCAATGGAACATTCCACTCGTCGCGGGGTCTCTTGTTCTCTGTCGCGGCTCGCCGGCTCCGGTGATGAGGGTCGGTAGGCCGGCCAGCGTGGAGGCGACGTCATGACCCACTTTCCGCGCAGCACGGCAAGCATCGGCGGCCACCCGATCCATCCGATGCTCATTCCCTTTCCCATCGCGTTTTTTGTTGCAGCTCTCTTTTGCGACCTGATCTTCTGGCGAACGGGCAATCCCGGCTGGGTGACCGGCTCGGTATGGCTTCTCGGAGCCGGCTTGATCATGGCTGCCCTCGCCGCTGTTGCCGGGCTGACCGATGTTTTGGGCGACGACCAGGTCCGCAATCTTCGGGACGCATGGCTTCACGCCGGCGGCAACGTACTTGCCGTCATGATTGAGCTCTACAACTGGTATTCGCGCTATGCCCACGGCGATGCGGCGGTCATCCCAGTCGGTCTCACACTTTCCTTGCTCGTGGTCCTCATCCTTCTGTTCACAGGATGGAAAGGCTGGGAAATGGTCTATCGTCACCACGTGGGCGTCGCCGACAGCCCCGAAAGGCCGCGCTGACGTTTGTGGGTTTTGTCGCTTCAGGGGCCGCAGCGCCGCCATTAGGCGGGCGACTTTTTGGGAGCGATCCTCGCAACACAGAATCTATCTCCCACACCCAAGAACCCGCCTCGACTGGCCCAAAGCTTTCGTGACTGGCTTATTCCGCACTTGGCCGGGTCGTCGCATTTTAACCCAAATCGCCCTCTAGCCGGCTGAAGATGTTGTGGTTCCGTTGTTCACGGTTTCTTGACAGAGGCCGGAAAAACGGGCAGCAAAGCGGGTGAGGGAGAGCATTTTTACCGTGGCGAAGACCATGGAGGGCTCTTTTTTCGTATGGACCGTCGCCAAATCGGCGATTGGTGGAGGGATTGGTTAACCATCTTTGTCCATCTTTTGAATCAATCGGCAACAGACGCGTGAAGGTGCAGGGGGCACCAGCGAACTGTGATCGTGACGGGTGCCAGGTGCGAAAACCGGCATGCCGATTGAGAGTGGTCGTATGGCGTTTTTGCGTTTGAAAAACCGGGGTGACGCTCCTCATGGGGGGGTAACTTCGAAAAAGTCTGGTCATCGTTGGGTCCTGGTGCCTGCTGTCGGCGCCGCCCTTGCCCTATGGTCCTTCGCCACCTTGGCGGGACTTTATTCGGTGAGCACCTCGCTGACCGCCGCTTCCAACGGATTGCCGCAAGGCCTGCTTTCGTCCAACATGATCGCGCTTGGCGACCAGCGCCGGCAGATCGCCAATGCCTGGGCACCGCATCTTGGCGTCAATGGCGGCTATAAGGCGGCTTCGCTCACCGGCGGCTGCGATGCCGGCTGCTTCAGCCTTGCGACAAGCTTCAGGCATGACGGCCAAGCCCCTGAAAAACTGAAGAATAACGGCCATGACGGCAAGATGGCGCGGCTCAAGCTGCCCGCGCCCGATGGCGTGGCGCATGAAAAAGTCGTGGTGGTGGCTTCGGCCGCCGGAGCCGCCGACCGCTTCGATAGCGTGGTGAAGCGCGCGGCGCTTTCGCCGCAGAAGCTCGCCGATGCCTTTGCCCGCGCCGAGAACGCGCCGTTCCTGCTGGCCAGCCTGCCTTCGGCAAGCCGCTTCGGCGACGCGCAGCCGGACGCGCCGATCGAGGCCCGCTTCGGTTCGAAGCCGGCCGAAGTTCCTGGCGCTTCCGAGCTGGCGCTGGCGCTTGCCAACATCGCGCCTGAAGATACGGCGGATGTACCGACCGCTGTCGCGCTGCAGAACAGCGATGCGCCCGATGTCGCCGACAATACCGCCAATAATGGCAAGGACGGCGAATACCAGGTCGCCTCGCTGCCGCCGCAGGACGATCTGCCCGATAGCATTGCCGTGCCCGGCCTTCGCCCGCGCACCACGCTCGAGCGGGCGACCCAGGCGCCTGAACAGAACGCTGCCAAGCCGCAGAAGCCGGAGGCCGTGAAGCCGCCGACCGCCAAGGCCAAGCCGCAGCCCGTCGAATCCGACACCGCGCAAAGCGCGCCGACGACGGCCTCGCCGAGAAGCGGCGATCAGGCCTTGCCGGGCGTGCCGAATTCGAAGCAGATGGTGGCGGATTCCAAGCCCGGCAAGCGCAAGGCGCAGGCGTCGGAAATGCTCGCCTATGCCAAGCCGGACACGCCGGAGCGCGGCGGGCTGGGCAGTGCCTTCCGTAGCCTGTTCAACGGCCCGTCGATGGGCAATGGCGTGGCGGTCTACGATATTTCGGCGAGGACCGTTTACATGCCCGACGGCTCAAGGCTCGAGGCGCATTCGGGACTGGGCTCGATGGTCGACCAGCCGCGCTTCGTCAACCGCAAGAATGTCGGTCCGACGCCGCCCGACACCTACAACCTTTCGCTGCGTGAATCACGTTTCCATGGCGTCGAGGCAATCAGGCTCACGCCGACCAGCGGCAGCAACAAATATGGCCGCAACGGCCTGCTTGCCCATACCTACATGCTGCGCGGCGGCCGTGCGGAATCCAATGGCTGCGTCGTCTTCAAGGACTATCGCCGCTTCCTTGCTGCCTACAAAAGCGGCAAGATCAAGCGGCTTGTCGTGGTCCCACGCCTGACAAGCTCCCCCACCCGGGTCGCCCAGGAGGGCCGCCAGGGTTAAGCCTGCCCTTGCCGACGAACGTGTCGCCGGCATTTGTTAATCCCCACTTGCTGATCCGAACGGCCTCGCGCCAAAATGCGCCCGGGCCACCGCCCTGCCGTCGCGCCCTCCAGCCGTCACGACAACCGCCTGGGAAAGCGATAACGACCCTTCCCAGAAAACAGATATGGCGCAGCCTGGGCTTGCGGCAAGCCCCCGGGCATGGCGTATCAACGCTGCTCCGAAAAACGACAACGGAGCACGGAATGCGGATCTTGTTATCGACTTACGGCTCGCGCGGCGACGTGGAGCCTTTGGCGGCGCTGGGCGCGGCCTTGCAGGCGAATGGCCTGGAGGCGCGGGTGAGCGCGCCGGGCGACGCCGAGTTTGCAGCGCTTCTCACCCGCGCCGGTGTGCCGCTGGCGCCGGCCTTCGCGCCAGTGCGCGAATGGGCGAAGGAGATGGTCAACCGGTCGCGATCGGCCTCGCCCGAGGACCGAGCCAAGCTCATCTCCGGCCAAGCGGCCGAGATCGCCGCCAGGCAGTATGAGGCGCTGAGCGCGGCCGCCGAAGGCTGCGATGCGGTGGTGGCGTTCGGCCTCTTCCCGCCCTGCGCCGCCGCGCGGCTGGTCGCGGAACAACGCGGCATGCGCTACATGCTCGGCACGTTCTGCCCCATCTGGCTGCCGTCGCAGCACAACCGGCCGCATGAATATCCTGGACATCCGCTGCCAGACGGCATGACCGACAACCGGCTGCTGTGGGAAACAGACATCCGGACCAAGAACGCGCTCTTCGGCGAGGCGGTCAACGGCCAGCGCGCATCGCTCCGACTGCCTCCCGTGCAAAATGTCCGGGATTATGTCTACGGCAACCCCGTCCTGCTCGCCTGCGATCCGACGCTCGGCCCGTGGCCCGATTCGGACCTGATAGGCGCTGTCCAGACCGGCGCCTTCATCCTGCCGGACGAACGGCCCCTCCCCGATCGGCTCAACGCGTTCCTCGATGCCGGTCCGCCGCCGGTCTATGTCGGCTTCGGCTCGATATCGGTTGCGAGCGAAACCGGCAGCGCCGCTATCGAAGCGATTCGCGCCAGGGGCCTTCGCGCGGTTGTCGCGCAGGGATGGGCCGGGCTCGACCTCGTCGACGATCGTGACGATTGTTTCGCCATCGGCGAGGTCAACCAGCAGGCGCTCTTCGGCCGCGTCGCCGCGGTCGTCCATCATGGTGGCGCCGGCACCACGGTCGCCGCCGCGCGGGCGGGAGCGCCGCAGCTGATCGTGCCGCAGATCGGCGACCAGCCCTATTGGGCCAGGCGTGCTGCCGAGCTAGGCATCGGCGCCGCGCATGACGGCCCAATGCCGACGGGGCAGTCGTTGTCCGCGGCGCTGGAGGTGGTGCTGGCGCCGAAGGTCTTGGAGCGCGCCCGTGCCTTTGCCGGCAAGGTTCGCGCGAATGGAGCCGACGCTGCGGCGAAATGGCTGGCGGACAGGATGAGGTGAAAGCTCTGAGGGTGATCGTATGCTGTTGGTTGAGAGTGGAGATCGGGCGGAATTGAAGAGGCCGATCAGCATCGTCATGTATGGACGGCCCTAGATGAACGAGGCCGAAAGGCCGCCACCGCAAAGCACCTTCCAATACAGTGTGAAGCCTTTATGTTTGATCTCCGGGGCGGCTCCCAATCATCACGAGGCTATTCATGACAATTCGCGCTGTCGTCTGGGGCGAGAACATCCATGAGCGAACCAATGAGGTGGTCGCCGGCATTTACCCCGAAGGCATGCACGCGGCCATCGCCAAGGCGCTGAACGCCGACAAGGCGATTTCCGCCTCGACCGCTACGCTGGAGCAGCCGCAGCACGGCCTGCCGGAGGCCCGCCTCGCCGAGACCGATGTGCTTGTCTGGTGGGGCCACAAGGACCATGGTGCTGTCGCCGACGAGGTGGTCGAGCGTGTGGCGAAGCGCGTCTGGGAAGGCATGGGGCTGATCGTGCTTCATTCCGGCCATTTCTCGAAGATCTTCAAGCGGCTGATGGGCACCCCCTGCACGCTTAAATGGCGCGAGGCGGGCGAGCGCGAGCGGCTTTGGGTGACCAGCCCCAGCCATCCGATCGCCGAAGGCGTCGGCGAATTCTTCGAGTTGGAGAACGAAGAGATGTATGGCGAGCAGTTCGCCGTGCCGGAGCCGCTGGAAACCGTCTTCATCTCCTGGTTCCAGGGTGGGGAGGTGTTCCGCTCGGGCCTGACCTACCGGCGCGGCGCCGGCAATGTCTTTTACTTCCGGCCCGGGCACGAGACCTATCCGACCTATCACGATGCCACCGTGCAGAAGGTGCTGCGCAACGCGGTGAAGTGGGCACATAACCCGCAGGGGTCCAAACCCGCCATCCTCGATGCGCCGAACGTGCCGGTCGAGAAGGCGCTGGAGCCGATCGAGGAGCGCGGGCCCAAGCTGCACGCGCATGGCGAGGCCGGCTTCCGCTAAAAAAGGCGCGTCCCGCTTCGCTCGGGATTGCGCGGAAACAGCGCCTCAGTCACATTCGCGACGATGATTGAATCGAACCAAATCCATTAGAGGAGCAGAGAATGCGGCTTTTGATACTCGGGACCGGCTGGATGGCGCAGGAGCATGCCCGCCGCTTCGGCGCGATCGAGGGAGTCGAGCTGGCGGCGGCCGTCGATGTCGATGAAAAGCGCGTGGGAGAATTCGCCGACAGCTTCGGGATCTCGAAGCGCTTCACCTCGCTGGAGGCGGCGATCGACTGGGGCGATTTCGACGCGGTGGCCAATGTCACGCCCGACCGCATCCACCACCCGACCACCATGGCGCTGATCGCCGCCGGCAAGCCGGTGTTGTGCGAGAAGCCGCTGGCGGAAAATTTCGGCAAGGCGAACGAGATGGCCGATGCCGCGGAGGCCGCCGGCATCGTCAACATGGTCAACCTCACCTATCGCAACGTGGCCGCGCTGCAGAAGGCGCGCCAGATGGTGCAAGCCGGCGAGATCGGCACCGTGCGCCATGTCGAAGCGTCCTATCTGCAGAGCTGGCTGGTCTCGAAATTCTGGGGTGACTGGCGCACCGATCCGAAATGGCTGTGGCGGTTGTCGCGCGGCCATGGCTCCAACGGCGTGCTGGGCGACGTCGGCATCCATATCCTCGATTTCGCCAGCTATGGCGCCGCGCTCGACATCGACCATGTGTTCTGCCGGCTGCGCGCCTTCGACAAGGCGCCGGACAACCACATCGGCGAATACCAGCTCGATGCCAATGACAGTTTCGCCATGACGCTCGATTTTTCCAACGGCGCCTTCGGCGTGGTGCATGCCAGCCGCTGGGCCACCGGCCATATCAACGAATTGCGCTTGCGCATCCATGGCGACAAGGGCGCCGTCGAGGTGGTGCATAATCTCGAGGGGTCGGCTCTGAAGGCATGCCTCGGCGCCAATATCGAGAACGGCAAATGGGAAGAACTCGACGCGGGCGCGGTGCCGACCAACTACCAGCGCTTCGTCGAGGCGGTGAAGAGCGGCGCCCAGACCGAGCCGACCTTCCGCCACGCGGCGGGCCTGCAGAAGGTGCTGGACCTCGCCGTGGTGTCGGACCAAAAGCGGGCGGAGTTGAGGGCCAACGCGGACACGCAGTGAGGGCGTTTCCTCGCCCCCGCCAAAGGCGGGGGAGAGGTGGCCGCGAAGCGGACGGAGAGGGGGGGCCTCGTAGGGCGCTCCCCTCTCCGTCTTGGCTTCGCCGAGCCACCTCTCCCCACTTCGTGGGGCGAGGAACCAAGGGTCACTTTCCGCGATAAATCCCCACCGCTACCGCAACCAGCGCCGCATTGCCGTCCGCGACATTACCGTCCGGGAACTCCCTGCCATCCTCCAGCCCGACCCGCGTCGAAAACTTCCGCGCCGCCGCCCTTTCCACGAAGGGCCAGACCGTCGCGTTCTCGCCATGCAGCAGAATCGAGCGCCTGATACCGGCGCTCTTCAGCACCTTCTCGATGTCGTCGGCGACGGCAAAAGCCTCGTCCAGCGCCTGTTCGGAAATCTCGATCAGCACGCGCAGCACCCGGCCGCCGTGGTCGAGACCGGCCAGGCGCTCGGCGTCGGCAATGGAGGCCAGCCCAGCTTCGATGCCGATGCCGCGCTGGCGCAGGCTCTCCATGGCGACCGGTGCGGCCGTCTCGCCGAGATTGACCGAGGCGTAGTCGGGCAATTCGCGCCAGCTGGAGATCGCGACCTGCGTGCGCAGATCGTCCTTCTCGATCCAGGCGCCGGTGGAGACGCCGATCAGAGTGCCCGGGCAGGCACGGCGGAGCGCCGCAACCGTCCTGTCCATCGCTTCCGGCGCAAGGCTCTCGCGGCCATCGGCGCCGCGTGCGTGGACATGCAGCTCGGCCGCGCCCGCCGCGACCGAGGCTGCGGCGTCACGCGCCATTGCCTCAGGATCGAGCGGCAATGCGGGATGGAAGTCAGCGGGACGAGCGCCGTTGATGCAGGCCTGGACGATCATCTTTGCGGCAATCCTGTTTGGCTGGCGGAGCCTAGCGCAGGGCCAGGATGATCGGAACGGGAAAAGGCGAAGTCTACTGACACGCCAAGGCAACTGGCAGCAGTCCCCTTGGCCCGCGGGCCGAAGGGATGAGCCTCATTGTGCGATTGCCGAGGTGGGTAGAGCCTGTTTTCAGGCCGGCACGCGCTTCAGGGCCTGCGCCATGCAGTGGATGCCGCCGCCGGTCTTGGATATCTCGCTCATATCGACGGCCGCGACCTCGAAACCCCGCGCCTTCAGCTGGCCGATCAGCGTCTTGCTGGAGGTCGGCGCGATCACCCTGTCCTTGCCGAGCGACATGAAGTTGCAGCCGAGCGCCATCGTGTCCTGGAAGGGCACGTCGATGATCTCGTGACCCTTGCCCTTGAGCCAGTCGACGATGCCGGGCTCGGTGCAGGCGAGGCAGACGGCGGTGAGCTTCTCGGCGATCGGCACCACCATCAAATCGATATGGACGTAGTACTCGTCGATGAAGGCGAGACGCGTCTCCCAGCCTTCCTTGTCGAACCATTCCTTCACTTGGCGGGCGCCCTCTTCCTGGGTGCGGGCGCCGCCGCAGCCGATCAGAACCACGCCCTCCTCGATGACGTTGAAGTCGCCGCCCTCGAATGTGCCGGCCGTCACCATGTCGTAGATCGGGATGCCGAGCTTTTCATAGGTGCGGATGGCGGCGTAGTTCTCGCCGCGCCGCCACCAGTTGGCCATGGCGGTGATGAAGGCGCCGTAGGGCGTCATGACGCTGGAGTCGCGCGAATAGACCTGCATCGGCAATTCAGGCGTCGGCTCGTGCCAGTGGATGTTGACGCCGAAATGCTCGTAGGCGGCGACGAGGTCCTTGTGCTGCGCCTGCGCGATCTGGATGTTGCAGGGCGCCTCACGCAGATGCTTTCTCGAAAGCGAGCTGGTCGACAGATGGCGCAGGAAGTTCGGCGAGCCGAGCAGCACGTCGGTCAGCACATCGGTCTCGTTGGCGAAGCCCCAGGCGGTCAGCGGCTTGGTGCCTCCATTGGGGTTGCGGCGCTGCAGCGAGAACGGTTCGGCGACAATGCGGTCATGGACGGTCATGGAGTTCTCCTCTGGACTGTTCTGTTGATCGGTCATGCGGTGGAGCCGGCCGGAATCCACCAGTCGCGCCCGCGCGGGGTGGTGACATATTCCGGCCAGCGGAAATGGATGGGGGGTTCGTAGTCGCAGAGCGGCGCGATCCAGTTCGAGCCGCCGACGCCGCCGCCGGTCCGCCTGACGAACTCGTCCATCGCAGCATGGCGCGCGGCCTCGTCTTCGAGTAGCCGCAGCGCCGTCAGCGCGACAGTCTTGGCGGCGCAGATGACCATCGGATCGATGGCGGCGGAAATGCCGCCGAGCGCGTTCATCACCCAGGCCGGATAGGCATGGCCGCCGGCCGGGCGCAGCGCCGGACGGGCGACATAGAAACGTGACGTCGGCGCGTGCCAGCTCATATCGGTGTAATCGTCCGAAGTGGAATTCACCTGCGACGGCGGCAGATCGCGGCGCAGGATCGCCTCGGCCTCCTGCGGCGAGATCAGCCGTTCCAGCTCGTCGATGAACGGATTCTCGGTCGCCGCGCCACCGGCATTGACCTGAACCTCGCGGGCAATGGCCCTCGCCTCTTCGTTCCAGCGCGGCGGGCCGACGGTGGACAGCGCCTGATAGGTGATCTCGGCCATGGCGTGGTTGGCCAGCCCCGGCCGCGACTTCGACACCCAGTGGCGCTCGTGGCGGCAGCCGCTCATCGCAGCCGCTGCTTCCGCGTTACGGTCGAGCACGGCCGTCACCTGCTCGGCCATGGCAATGGTCGGCACGCGGATCATGTACTGGATCTCGGCAAGGCCGGCCGGCAGGTTGTCCGCAGTCGCCTGCCCTGCGGTGAGGATCGCCTCGCTGATGGACCAGCCGCCTTGATGGGTGAGCATGGAATCACGCAGCGCCTTGGAGGCCATGTACATCATCATCAGCGCGTCATTGGCGCCGGGCGCCCGCACCGCGGAATGCGCCTGCGGGATGGGTGCTGCTTCGCTTGCCGCGCGGCCCCAATTCTCGGGCTCGTCGCAGACGAAGCGGTAGATCATTGAATAGGCGGCGCCGCAATGCGTGTCCCAGCGCGCGGTGTTGCAGAGCGGCAGCATGTAGAAGGGATGGAAGGAGATCATGCCGGCAAGGCCGTCATAATAGCCCTTCGCCGCATGGATCGGCTTCGAACCCCTTACCTTCTCCGCCGGCTCTCCGGTGAAGCGAAGCGTGCCCTTGATACCGTGCTCCAGCATCGCCGCCTTGGTGGCGAGCAACCCGCCAAGGCTGCCGATGCCAAGGCCCGAATGCGGATCGGTGTGGCCTCCGGCTTCGGCACCGAGGCCCGGCCGCGGCTGCTTTACCGTCGCGGCGTCCTGGCAGTTGCCGGGCACGGCGTCGTACTCGCCATACATGCCGATCACCGGGCCGTCGCCATTCGTCCAATGGGCGCAGAAGGCCGTCGGCATGCCGCCCGAGCCTTCCTCGACCGAGAAGCCCTCACGCTTCAGCCGATCGACATACCAGGCCGCCGATTGGTACTCGCGCCAGGCTGTCTCGCCGAAGTCGAAGATGGTGCGCGTCCAGGCCGACAGCAGCGGCTGGATGCCGTCGATGCAGGCGAGCGCGGTTTCTTGCGCCGAAGTCGTGACCGGTTTGTCCATGGTCCAAGAAAAGCAGTGAAGCGGCTCATCAAAAAGTGATATGTTTTCCCGGCTCGTGCAAATTCGGTTCACCTGAGGCCCTTTGCGAATACCATCCACGCAGGCGCTGCGCGCCCTAGACAGTTTTGCCCGTCACGGTAGCGTATGGCGCGCCGCCGACGAGCTTCACCTCACCCGAAGCGCCGTCTCGCATCAGCTTCGCCTGCTCGAGCGCGACCTCGGCTTCGATTTGTTGCAGCGCATCGGCAAGGGCGTGGCGCTGACGCCGCGCGGCCAGCGCTATGCGGCCGATGTCCGAAAAGCGCTGACCGTGCTCGGCGACGCGAGGACGCAAAATAGCAGCGCTGGCGTCGGCGGCTCCTTCGCCATCTCCTGCCCGCCGGGCTTTGCCTCGATGTTCCTGTGCACGCATATCGGCGAGTTCCAGCAGATGTACCCGGACGTGACGCTCTCGGTGCTCACGCCGCGGCGCCTCGACGATGTCAGCAATCCGGACGCCGATGCCTTCATCTCCTTCGGCGTCGGCAACTGGCCCAACCGGGCCGTGGAGCTGCTCTGCGAAGTCTCCTTCACGCCGCTCTGCAGCCCGAGACTGCTCAACAAGGTCGGCGGTTTCTCCAAACCCGCCGACGTGCTGCGCGCCAGCCTGCTCCATCTCAGCGACACGGAGGACTGGGCGCGGTGGCTGGCGCTGTCCAAGGTGGAAAATCCCGATACCGAAGGCGGCATCTTCTTCTCCGACATGAACCTCGTCTTCTCGGCGGCGATCGCCGGCCAGGGCATTGCGCTCGGCGACGAACTGACCGGCCGCCAGGCGCTGAGCGAAGGCCGACTGGTCAAGCCTTTCGAGGCGACCGTCCCTTCGCCGCGCTCCTATTTCCTCGTCTTCGAGCACGCCAAGGCGGGGCACCCGGTGCTCAACGCCTTCGGCGACTGGCTGAGGGCGAAGCTGTCGGAGAGCAGGCTTTAGGCAGATTGAGATTGCCGCTTCGCATCGCCGCTCCGCACCACCCGTGAATCAAATTTGCCGATCAGGCGAAAACTATTCGGTTGCGGTGAGCCGCAGCCATGCCTACGATTTCGTCGGGAACTGAGGAAAGAGCGAGGATGCAGCAACCCGGCCGGGCCGCAGAGATCAAGGCGAACGGGATCGGCAAGAGCTTCGGCTCGTTCCGGGCGCTCGACAATCTGTCGCTCGATATCGGCCGCGGCGAGTTCCTGACGCTGCTGGGGCCCTCCGGCTCCGGCAAGACCACTTTCTTGATGATCCTGGCCGGCTTCGTGCAGCCAAGCGAAGGCAGGCTTTTCAGCGACGGCGTCGACATCACCGATCGTCCGGCCGAGCAGCGCGCCGCCGGGATGGTGTTCCAGGGCTATGCGCTCTTTCCACATATGAGCGTGGAACAGAACATCGCCTTCCCGCTCAAGGTGCGCAAGAAGTCCGCCGCCGAGATCAAGAGCCGCGTCGGCGAGATGATCGAGCGCGTCGGCTTGAAGGGTCATGAGAAGAAATTGCCGGCACAGCTTTCCGGCGGCCAGCAGCAGCGCGTGGCGCTCGCCCGCGCGCTGGTGTTCGAACCGGGGGTGCTGCTTCTCGACGAGCCGTTCTCGGCGCTCGACAAGAGCCTGCGCGGCCAGATGCAGGCCGAGATGAAGCGGCTGCACCAGGAGACCGGCACCACCTTCGTCTTCGTCACCCATGACCAGAGCGAGGCGCTGGCGCTGTCGTCGCGCGTCGCCATCTTCAATCACGGCAAGCTGTTGCAGGTGGGCAGGCCGGACGAGGTCTACGACCGGCCGGCCAACCGCTTCGTCGCCGAGTTCCTGGGCGAGATCAACATGCTGCCGGTGAAGGGCGTTCGCCCCGCCGACCATGGAGCCACCGGGCTCTGCGAAGACCGCGCGGTCAACATGCGCTGCAAGGCGGAGGCGATCAAAGGCGACGCCATCCTTGCGATCCGTCCCGAGGACATGTCGATCGCCCCGGAGCCGTCGGTCGACGAGAACGGCATCGCCGTGACCGCTGTCGCCTCGACCTATCTGGGCGCCGCGACCAAGCTCGACCTCACCACGCGCCAGGGCGCCAAGGTCACCGTTTCGGTGCCGAACGAGGTCGCGGCCGCGGCCTTGAGCAAAGGCAATTCCGTCTGGCTGACCTGGCCGGCGGAGAAGGGTTTCCTCCTTCCGGACGGAGGATAGTAGAGAGCGCTGATGCGGCATGGAAATCGCCGCATCGGCTTCCGGTTCAAATCAACGACAACAAGGGGAACTGACATGAGCGATACAAAGAAACAGACAATCGAATCCCTCGCCGAAAGGACAAAGCGCGGCGAGATCTCGCGCCGGCAATTCGCGCAGCTTGCCGGCCTCGTGCTCGCCGGCACGCCGCTGCTGTTGCGCTCGACCGGCGCTCAAGCCGAAACCAAAGGGCTGGTGCTGGTGAACTGGGGCGGCGATGCCATCACGGCTTACGACGCCGCTTACGGCCAGGCCTTCACCAAGGACACCGGCATTCCGGTCAAGATGGACGGCTCGGGCCCGACCGAAGGCGCGATCGCCGCGCAGTACAAGAGCGGCGCGCCGACCTGGGACCTGGTCGACGTCGACCCGTTCTCGGCCATCACGCTGGGCGGCCAGGGCATGCTGGAGCCGATCGACTACAAGATCGTCGACAAGAGCAAGATGCGGCCGGGCTTCGGCTGGGAATATGCGGCGTCCACCTATTTCTTCTCCTATGTGATCGCCTATGACTCGAAGAAATTCGGCTCCAACGCACCGACCGGCATGGCCGACTTCTTCGACGTCAAGAAATTCCCGGGCAAGCGCTCGCTCTACAAATGGGGCGTGTCGAGCTGGGAAGCAGCGCTGCTGGCCGACGGCGTGGCGCCAGCATCGCTCTATCCGCTCGATCTGAAGCGCGCGCATGACAAGATCGCCGCTTTCAAGGAAAACGTCGTCTCGTATTGGGGCGGCGGCGCCGAGAGCCAGAGCGTGCTGCTCAACGGCGAAGCCTCGATGGCGATCGTGTGGTCGACGCGCGCCTCGCTGATCGAGCAGGACTCGGGCGGCCAGATCAAGTTCATCTGGGACCAGGGCCTGATCTCGCCCGGCGCGCTGGCGGTGCTCAAGAACAACCCCGGCGGCAAGGACGCGGCGATGAAGTTCATCGCCAGCACCCAGGATCCGCAGAAGGAACTTGTGATGTTCGAAAAGCTCGGACAGGGCCCGGCCAATCCAGCGACCGACGCGCTGATCCCTGCCGACAAGAAGCGCATCAACCCGGTCGATCCGGCGAACATGGCGAAGCAGATCCCGCTCGACATGGATTGGTACGCCAAGAACTACGGCGCAGCACTCGACGAATATACCAAGATCATCTCCGCCTGACCGGGCGGAGACTTTCTCACCGATGAGAGGCACCCTCTCCGACAGGTCGGGCGCGGCGCTGCTGATGGCGCCGCTGCTCATCTTCCTGGTCCTTGCCTATGCCTGGCCGTTCCTCGGCGTGGTGAAGTGGAGCTTCACGCTTCCCACGCCCGGTCTCGGCCAGTACCACGCTTTGCTCACCGACGATTTGGTGCAATCGGTGTTCATCCGCACGCTGCGCATCGCGGCGATCGTCACCCTGGTCTCTGTCACTGCCGCCTATGCCATCACCGTGGTATGGGTGCGCGGCTCACCCGTGCAGCGCGTGTTGGCCGAATTCTGCATCCTGGTGCCGTTCTGGATCTCGGTGCTGACGCGCGCGTTCGGCTGGGTGGCGCTCCTCTCCAACCGCGGCCTGATCAACACCTGGCTGCAATCGATCGGCTTCATTTCCGAACCGCTGACCCTGGTGCGCAATGAATTCGGGGTCATCGTCGGCATGTCGCATTTTTTGATCCCATTCGCGGTGTTCCCGCTGGCGTCGGCCATGCGCAGCCTGGATGAACGCGTGCTGCTCGCGGCGCGCGGGCTTGGCTCCAGCCGTATGCGCACCTTCTGGACTGTGTTCGTGCCGATGACGCGCTCCGGCATCATCGGCTCGGCCATGATCACCTTCGTCTTCTCGCTGGGCTTCTTCGTCACGCCGGCAATCCTCGGCGGCGGCCGCAGCGTGATGATCGCGGAGCTGATCTATCTGCGCATCTTCCAGAGCCCGGACTGGGGGCTGGGCGCGGCGATCAGCGTCGTGCTGGTGGTGTTCGTCGGCGCGCTGATGGCGCTGCTTTTCCGCTACGTCAAACCGAAGCAGTTGGTGTAGCGCGATGCCCACCTACCGTCCCGGCCCCGTCTCGCTGATCCTCGCGGCGCTGGTGGCGCTGTTCCTTTTGATGCCGCTCCTTGCCGTCATCCCGGTGTCGCTGACACCGAGCCGTATGCTGACCATGCCGACGGGTGAATTGTCGCTGCGCCATTACCGCTCGCTGATCGAGGATCCGCGCTGGCTGGACTCCATCCTGCTGTCGATCCGGATCGGCGTGGCGAGCAGCGCGCTTTCCACGGTGCTGGCACTCACCTTCAGCCTCGGCGTCTGGATGTTTCAGCCGCGCTTCACCGCAGCCCTTGTCGGCTTCGTGCTGCTGCCGATGGTGGTGCCCCCGGTGGTCTCGGCCGTGACGCTCTATTTCCTGCTCACCTCGGTCTCCGGCCTCACCTCGTTCTTCGGCTATGACACGTGGCTGGGTGTCGCCATGGCGCATTCGGTGATGACGGTGCCATTCGCCACGGTGCTCATCCTGGTCTCGCTCAGCCAGCTCGACCGGCGCATCGACCTTGCCGCGCGCGGCCTCGGCGCCAGCGTGTGGGAGCGCGCGACGCGCGTCATCATGCCAAACATCAAGTTCGGCATCGTCACCGCGGCGCTGCTTTCCTTCGTGCTTTCCTGGGAAGAAATCGGCGTGACGCTGTTCATCACCTCAGTCAACGCCATCACCCTGCCGCGACTGATGTGGATGGGCCTGCGCGACAACATCGATCCGGCGATCGCCGCGCTCTCGGTGATCCTGATCGTCATCACCGTGCTGGTGCTGGCGGTGAGGAGCGTGATCACCAGGCAAAAGGCGTCGCCGTAGAGCAGTTTACCGTTTCACGAACGGCCGACCGTCCTCTCTTTTGACGTGATCCGCACGGGACGCTGCCCACCACCTCCCTGGAATCGCCCGATCCAGAAACGAAAGAGGCCCGCCGGGACCGGCGAGCCTCTTACGGAGCCGAAGTGGAAGCTCGGCACCGTCATGATCCGGGGGTGTGGATCGACTCGAAATTTAGCCAAGAGCGCTCAGCCAGGCGACTTACAAATCCGTAAGTTTCGGCGGTCCGTACTCCAACCGCGCAACAAAACGCTGTTCTGTCAGCACCTTGCGACGAGCATCCGACATCGAGACAGCGCCTGTCAAAGAAACGTGATGAACCGTCTGCCCGGCCAGCGGGAGGGCGGAGCGGCTTGAAGATGCAGGAAACCGGGCGGCGTCGCGACGCGGCCCGCTTCAATGCAGCCTGCGTCATCAACGCGCCGCGCCGGGCGAAGGCCCCCCGGCCTCGTCCGTGTGCGTGGCAGGGGGCTCAGGCGGCCTGCGGCCGCCGCATCCTCTCGACAAACGCCTGCCTTGCCGGTCCGGCAAGAGGCTTGTCCGTGGCCAGCAGGCCGTCGAGCAGCGCCAGAAGTTCGCGCGCCGCCGAAGACTTGCAGGAATAATAGACCATCTGACGATCGCGACGGGTTTCGACCAGGCCAAACCTGCGCAATTTGGCCAGGTGTTGCGACAGCGCCGATTGGCTGAGCTCGACCTTGTCGGCGAGCACGCCGACGGAGAGTTCGCCCTCAGCCAGGTAGTTCATGATGAGCAGACGCTTCTCGTTGCCCATCACTGCAAGAAAGGCTGCCGCGCTTTCTGCGTTGGCGGTAAGTTTCTTCGTAACCATCGATTTCCCCATGGTTCATGCTCTTCCGAAGGCCATGGGGGCAAATGGCTTCAGAGTTCCAGAGCGTTGGTGGGCATGCCCGATTTTGACACGGGACCTGCCCTGCTTCTTTTGCGACCAGAACCCCTACGTAACCCGGTTGCCACCACGTCGGGGTTGTTGGTCTCGGACAGAATGCGCGGAGCTTTTTCCTGGTGCAAGTCAATGCAGACTCGGAAAAATTCCGCGCTGCTAATGCGTATCAGCGCAGCGCTCGTTCGGCAAGAATATAACGAGGCCGGCAAAACAGCGGCCAGCCGCAGGCAAGAACGGCGTCAGCCGAAATGCATGCAAGCTCACCTTCGCCGCGGCTCACGCTTAACCTTGAAGCATGGTAATATTGGCCGGGCAAAAAGGAGCCCGGCTCAAGGAGGAAGCCATGTCCATTGCGTCCAATGCCCGAAACACATTCACTCCGGACGAGACGGCCATGCTTGGCCGTGTCTATGAGAATGGCAACATAGAGGGCGAGACCACCGAGCAGAAGGAAGCGCGCGCCTCGCGCATCATCGCCAATTACATGGCCGGCATAACCGACGAGGCGGAACTGATCGAGCTTTCGCGCAGGCCGCTTGGAAGATGAGCAACGTGCTCCGCCCGCGCGAGGCTGCTTCACGGTAAGTTGACGTTCCAGCAGGGAACTCCACGCTAAAAAATCGTGTTCCGAGATAATTTCGGGAGGTTTCGCGATGATGCAGGGATGGTTTTCCAGGCCGGTCGAAGTCGCCGTAGGCGTTTCCGGCTCGATCCGCCACATATCCAACGCCGAACAAGCCGCCGAGCTGCTGGCCGGCCAATGGCGCGATGCTGGCAGCGCGCTGCATGGCGAGGCGCTGCGGGCCTGCCGCCGGGCGATCCGCGGCGACGTCACGGCCGACAGCGCCAGAGAGGCCTTCATCGTCGCCGCGCGCGAAGCGCATGTGCTGGTTGAATAGGACATGGCGGCGGCGTGTTGCACGCGCCGGCTATCGATAGAAAAGCCATCGAGGAGGCATGAGGGGTCTCCATCAATAGGGTCCCCAGTGCCGGGTGGGCATGACTTTGGCCATGCGATTTCAGCCATACAAACCCGTGTATCGGCCAGTTCACGAGGTCGTTCGAATGGGTCGCTGGCGGCCATGAAAATCTTCGGAACCTAACGCACGATGGTTGGTTAATGCGCGGGTCCGCAATCGTGGAGCCGCATCGGGCGCCGTCCGGCGCCGATTGCTTGCTCAAAAGACGATCATAACAACGGAGGAAGTGATGAACGATGTCTGGTTTTCCGAACCAGTCGTGATCGATTTACAGCCAAACGGCCAGCGCAAGGTATCGACCTGCTTCGAGGCGATGGAATGCCTCGACCAACGTTGGCCGGGACAGGCGCGCGATGGCGCCTGGCGCTCGGCGAGCCGCGTCTGCCGAGACGCGCTTGACGGCCTGCGCAGTCCGGTGGAAGCCCGCAAGACGCTGCGTAAGGCGGCCAAGATCGCCGGACTGCTGGCGTAGCCTCGATTTCCCCATGCCCGTCGCGGTTTCCCATTGCCGCGGCGCGCTTGGCGTTTTCCATACAGGCGAAGTTACGGCCGGCGCATACTGCGGAACGCGTTCAAGCACGCATCCCGTGGGGTACATGAAAACGCCGGCCGCTGGGCTTAGGGGCTGCCTGACGGGTTCAGGCCCTTCCATCTCGGCGAGTCGGGCGTCGGGCCGCAAGGCGAGCGCCGAAGCATGGTAAACCCACGGTTACTATCCACAGCCCATGATCAGTCGGCCAAGCAGGCAGACGGCCTGGTCAGGCGAATCCGCCAAGCACTTCCGGAAACTGGACCGCCATCGCGCCTTCATCCGCCTGCCTGGCATAGAGCGCGTGCATCCTGCTGCCGTCATATCTGGCCCTGCGGCGCTGCAAGTCCTTGCCGAACAGCCCGGCAACCGCGTCGAAGCGCCGGAAGAAGCGCTTCATCATGCCGCGCTCGAAGGGTATGCCCTGCTCGAAAGGCCTGCCCCAGGGCGTGTCCCTTGCCAGATCCCGCCAGATGCGCAGCGCCTCGAGTTCGACCCCGACCTGATTGCCCCACGGCTTGCCGCCCGCGAAATGCCTGGCCCAGGCCTGCGAGAAGCGGAATTCTCCGAGCGACTGCAGGTTCCAGTTTGGATGCATCGTCTGCCATTTGCCTTCGAAGGCGACGTTCAGGGCATTTTGATCATTCATGCTTCCGTCAATGGCGGTCTTTCGCGTGCGCTCCAGCAGGGCGTTCTCCCGGACAGCGTTCATATCGAAGACGACGACGCCGGAATTGAAATATGGCGCGCCGGGCGCCAGCTTGAGCTTCTGCCGGTAAGAGGGCCGAAAATACATGTAGTCGTCGTGAGCGGCGAGCAGCGGAGCGCGCAGCCGCTGCCCGGCAAGGTCATTGACGTCCCGGTTGAAGAGAACATCGCAGTCCGTATATGCAATGCGGTCGTACGGCTCGAAAACCGGAATCCGATCGGCGAAAAGCCGAACGTAAGCGGCAATGCTGTAGGTTCCGAAGCGAAAGCCGAAATTCGTCATGAAGTCGGCGACATCGACCAGCTCGACCTTGCCTTTCAGCAGATGCCGGGCGACCTCAAGATCCGCTTGGCTCGCGCCGGTGTAGAGCAGAAAGCCGTCGATCGGGGTGGAGACATCCAGTATCCGGCGCGCCGTCAGGCAGGCATATGGAAAGTAGCCGGCATCCGTCGCCAGGAAGAAACACGACTTCATCGTTCCGCTAACCGCTGCCCGTCATTTCGTTGCCGTGCCTGCCACGGAATGCCTCTCGATAAAAGTCTCGATCGGGCCGGTAAGCGCGGCCGCCTCGCGTTTGATCTTCTCGTCGTCCCAACGCCACCATTGGATGGCGAGCAGTTGCAAGATGACGTCCTCCGAAAAGCGGTATCTGATCAATCTTGCCGGGGAACCGCCGACGACGGCGTAAGGCGGCACGTTTTTCGTGACCACCGCCCCTGCTCCGACGACAGCGCCGTCGCCGATCTCGACGCCCGGCAAAATCATGGCGCCGTTGCCGATCCAGACGTCATTGCCGACGGTGATGCCAGCCGGCTTGCCGCCATTGGCGACAGGCTCAGGCTGCTTCAGCAATCGGCTGTAGATGGGGAATGACGTCGCGCTGTCGGTCGAATGCTGGCCCGAGCACATGAAACGTACCTGGCCGGCGATGGAGCAGAAGGCTCCGATCTTCAGCGGAGCGTCCTTCGAGGGAAACATGACCTTCTGCCATTTCACCCCGTAGGTGTGGCGGCCAACCGTCACATGCTCCGGCAATTTGGAGCGGACATCCTTCAGCCATTTCGAAAATGTCGACATGCGAAACCTCGGTCACGACCTTTGAGCGGCATAGCCTCAGAGGAATGAACTCACAAGTCGGGTTAAGACGCCTCATACCATGTGCGGTAAGCAGATCTTACCAAGGTCGCAAGTTTGTTAGTTGATTGGTGGGTTCCCAGGCACGAGAAGCCTTGGAATAGAACCGGCAGTGGGATAGTGACATGAATGTCGAAGTTGACGAACTGGCTACGCGATCGCGGTGTACTTAGGGACCGGCATAAACTGCCGAAAGCCGTGAAGGTGGGCCGGGCAAAATACGGTGATGGGATTGTCTAATTACGAAAATTGTTGAGGAAAAGGCGACATTCGACTTACCTGCCGAGGAATTCGCGAGGCGGTTTGGGAGAGCAGACCACGTATGAAATGCTTGGTGATCAACCTTGATCGATCAACAGACAGATTGGATCGCGTAACGTCCGAGTTCGCCAGGATCGGAATTGCCTTTGAGCGGGTTCCTGCAATCGATGCGTCGAAAGGGCCTTTGAATATCCCTGCCGCGCCCCATCTCGCCAAACCGGAAATCGCCTGCTTTCTCAGTCACCGCAAATGCTGGGAGATCATTGCAGACGGCGCGGATCAGCATGTCGCCGTCTTTGAGGATGATGTTGTCTTCCGTTGCGATGCCAGCCTCTTCCTGTCTGGTGACAGCTGGGTGCCGCTCGATGCGGATATCGTAAAGGTGGAGACCTTCTTCGGCCATGTCAGATTGGCGCGCCTTTTTTCGCTCGGGAACGGCCATTCGCTCGGCAGGCTGGTTGGCGAACATCTCGGCACGGCCGGCTATGTCATATCGAAGCGCGCGGCCCAAAAACTCCTTGTGCGGACGGCGCATCTCAAGGAACCGGTCGATCTCGCATTGTTCAGCCCGAATTCGATGATCTGCGCTCGCAACACGACTTATCAGGTGACGCCAGCCCTTTGCGTCCAACAGCAATTCCTGTCAGGGCAGAACATGGCTCCCTCGCTGATCCAAATGTCACCCCACTGCCGCAAGAGCGTAGTCACCAAAATTCGCGGAGAGTTGTCGCGGCTCTTCGCCCATTGCCGAAACAGGACCTTCTGGCGAACCAAGAAGGTAGATTTGCGCCCGGGCTGGACGCGCAGCATAATTCCCGCTGGCCAGTCGTCGTAAGACCTAAGGGACAAGCCTCCGATCGGGTGGCGCCAATTGGCTGCGACAGGCAGCGGCAAGACGACCTAAATTGCGGTGACTTGATTTTCCAGCGGGGTCGGGCAAAGAGAACATCGGGGGTCGCTGCTATCGCGAGACAGCCTTGGCATTCAAGTCGATAGTTGACCGATTGAGCCGAAGCCGGGCAGTGATCCGGATAAGAGCTCTCAGGAACCAGATCGTCTACAAGATCTTCGAGCATCGAGGACGCGCGTCCGGTCGTCTTCTTGCGAAGGAATTGCAGGATGCTGGGGTGTCGCGGGTCTGCTTCACGGTCGCTTTCAACGTGCCGTGGGTGATCGATGCCTTGACGAAGGCCTGGGAGATGCGATCGCCGGGGATGACCCTGGTTGTCGTCGACAATTCTACGAAAGTTTCGGCGAGGGAAGCCATTGGGCGCATCTGCAAGGCACGCGGCGTGCCTTATCTTGCCCTGCCGATGCGGGTCGAAAAGCATCTGTCAAGATCACATGGAACCGCCATCACATGGACCTTCCACAACATCGTGCGCCACTTGAAGCCGGAGCTATTCGGCTTCATCGATCACGACTGCTTCCCTGTCGCGCCGTTCGATATCCCATCCAGACTGAATGGAAGAACAGTGTACGGCCGCAGAGCGTACGGAACAGAGAATCATATCTACAAAGCCAAGCCGGGCGACCGGCACTGGAATCTATGGGCAGGCTATTGCTTCTACCGGTTCTCCGCCGTGGCCGCTTACCAGCTGAATTTTGAACCCCGGATAAACCTCGGTCTCGACACCGGCGGCGCCAACTGGACAATCCTCTACTCGAAGCTCGCTGAGACGGATGTCGCCGTTGCAACAGTGGAACAACGGCCGATGACGATGGCAGGCGCGGTAGGGCATCACGAATTCATCGAAGGGGCCTTTTTCCACCTCGCCGGCGTGTCGTACCCCGAGAGGCCCGGCTATCACCATCGAACATCGGAGCATCGCAAGATGCTGCGGGATTATGTGTGGAACACATATCTGGGCGGGCCGGCCGGGCAAGCCGTGAGCGATTTCTAGCGGCGGGTCGGCACGCGACGGCAGGATTGACGGCGATGGGATCGCCAGCGCATGGGCTACGAGATTTTTGACAAAATGCCCTTCCCGAGAGATGGGTGACAGTTCATTCCGGATAGATGGGTTACACTTTTGGCCCTTTGCAAGGAGAGCAAG
>NZ_JARTVT010000024.1:91387-125556 GCF_029625685.1 Mesorhizobium sp. WSM4976 | reverse complement strand
CAAACCGATCCGCCAAATGCCGCGTTAGCGGCTTCGTTCAATCCCTTCCGATTCAATAAAGCTAGGAAACGCTCTAGTCACCAGTCGGCGACGCGATCGCCGCCGGTGAACTGCGCGCTTTTTGCGGTATATTCGAACAGCTCGATCCTCACGCCGTTGGGATCGGCGGTCCAGGCTTGGTAAGTGTCGTCGCAGGCAAGCTTCTTCGGGGTGACCTCGATGCCTTTCGACCTGATATGGGCGATGGCCGCGTCGATGTCTTCCACCTCCAGGCAGAAATGGTTGATCTGGTTACGGTCGCTGTAGCTGGCCTCGTTCTTTTCAAAGACCTCGACATGGCTGCGGCCGCCGCAGTCGAGATAGAAGCCGAAAATCCTGCCGTCGCGCAGGAAATTGAACCTTGTGTCCATGCCGAGCACGTCGCGATAGAAGCCGCGCGTCGCCTCCAGGTCATGCGCGAAGATGCAGACATGGGCGAGCTGCTTCACCTTGATCATGGCCGGTTCCTTTCGGCCCCCGCCGAATCCGCAGCGCTATCGTGATCTCAACTCAGGCATTTCACCGCTTCATGGAAATGGCGAAATGTCCTATCCCTTTGTTTTGGCGCAATTTCAGACGGAAAACTGCTTCACACTTTTCCTGAAATTGCTCAGGTCGGCGGCGTGCCGTTCTCGGCCAGAACGGCGCCGGCGAAATAGAGCGAGCCGCCGATGAGAATGCGTGGCGCCGGACCATCCCAGCTGTCGCGCAGCAGCATCAGGGCGCTGGCGACGGAGCTGACAGGCTCGGCCGACAGGCCCGCCTCTTCGGCACGAAGGGCCAGCTCGTCGTTCGGCACGCCGGCATCGCTGTTGGTCACCGGCACGGTGTAGACATGGCGGGCGAGGCCCTTGAAAGCGCTGAAATAGCCGGTCTGGTCCTTGGTGTTGATCATGCCGGAGATCAGCACCAGCGGCCTCGGATTCTTCTCCTCCTGCTCGGCCAGCGCTTCGGCGATGACGATGCCGGCGCCCGGATTGTGACCGCCGTCCAGCCAGATGTCGGCCCCTTTCGGCGCAAGGTCCACCAGCTTCCCCTGCGTCAGCTTCTGCATGCGTGCCGGCCAGGCGACATGGGTCATCGCCCGCTCGGCGGCGCGATGGCCGATCTCGAAACCGGCCGCCTTGACGGCAGCGATCGCTGCCGCGGCGTTGGCGTATTGATGGCGCCCGGGCAGGCGCGGCAAGGGCAGATCCATCAGCCCGTCCTCGTCCTGGTAAACCATGCGGCCGTTTTCCTCGAAGGCAAGGAAATCCTGGCCATAGACCACGGTCGGGCAATCCAGCCGCTCGGCCGTCTCGATCAGCACCTGAAGCGCGGTGTCGCTTTCCTGGGCGCCGATCACCACCGGACAGCCGCGCTTCATTATGCCGGCTTTTTCAGCGGCGATCAGCTCGACGCGGTCGCCGAGATAGGCTTCGTGGTCCATCGAGATCGGCATGATCACCGAAACCGCCGGTCGCTTGATGACATTGGTTGCGTCAAAGCGGCCGCCGAGGCCGACCTCGATGATCGCCGCCTCAGCCGGATGCTCCGAGAACAGAATGAAGGTGACGGCGGTGAGTATCTCGAAGACGGTGATCTCCTGGCCTTGATTGGCTTCGGCGACGCGTGCGATGGCCTCGGCGAAAACCTCGTCGTCGACGAGCTTGCCGCCACCCTCGGCCGCCAGCCGGTAGCGCTCATGCCAGTGCACCAGGTGCGGCGAGGTGTGGACGTGGACGAGATGGCCGGCCGCCTCCAGCAGCGCGCGCGAGAAGGCGGCGCAGGAGCCTTTGCCGTTGGTGCCGGCGATGTGGATGACCGGCGGCAGCCGGTCCTGCGGATTGCCGAGGCGTTCGAGAAGCCGGGTGACCCGGTCCAGCGAAAGGTCGAAGCCTTTCGGATGCAGCGTCATCAGATGTTCGATTTCGCGATCGGCGGAAAGCGTTGTCATGATGGAATCCTAGCGCATGCTACCGAAACCGGGAATCGGTTTCGATACGGCCGTGCGCAAATCAGAGGCTACAGCACACGACGGGCAGCGCAAATCGCGGTTCGCGGCGAACGATGTCGCGTCGGACCGATACAGTATCAGGCTTGCGGCCTAGCCTCGGCGTTGACCACCGCCGGCGGCAGGATCTCCGGCTCCAACGGCTTCTCGGCTTGCGGAGTCTTGAGCAGCATCTTCAGGAGCCGCGCAATGGTCTGGCGCATTTCGAGGCGCGAGACGACCATGTCGACCATGCCGTGTTCCATCAGATATTCAGCGCGCTGAAAACCGTCGGGCAGCTTTTCGCGAATGGTCTGCTCGATGACGCGTGGGCCGGCAAAGCCGATGAGCGCGCCGGGCTCAGCTATATGGACATCGCCCAGCATGGCGTAGGAGGCGGTGACACCGCCGGTGGTGGGGTTGGTCAGCACGACGATATAGGGCAGGCCTGCCTCCTTCAGCCGGTCGACGCCGACCGTGGTGCGCGGCAACTGCATCAGCGACAGGATGCCTTCCTGCATGCGGGCGCCGCCGGAAGCGGCGAACAGGATCAGCGGCCGCCTGCGCTGCAGCGCGACCTCGAAAGCATGCACGATGGCTTCGCCGGCGGCCATGCCGAGCGATCCGCCCATGAAGGCGAAATCCTGCACGGTGACGATGACCGGCAGCCCGTCGATGGTGCCGGCACCGTTGAGGATCGCATCCTCGAGGCTGGTCTTGGCCTTGGCCTCCTTCAGGCGATCGGTGTAACGCTTCTCGTCGCGGAACTTCAGCGGGTCCTGGACGACCTTGGGATTTTCCAGCACCTCGTATTTGCCGTCGTCGAAGAAGTATTTCAGCCGCTCCTTGGCCGAGATCTTCATGTGGTGCCCGGAGGCCGGGATGACGAACTGATTGGATTCGAGATCCTTGTGGAAGATCATCTCGCCGGTCTCGGGATCCTTGATCCAGAGGTTTTCCGGCATGTCGGTGCGCCGGCCGAGCATCGAATTGATCTTCGGACGGACGTAATTGGTGATCCAGTTCATGGCTTCAGCTCCCTGTCCTGGAAGGTAGACGTAGTAAGACTATTCGGCGGCAGCAAGGCGGGCGGAACGGACGCCTTGGGCAAGCCCGCTGACCAAAGTGGCTACGGCCTCCGCCGGATCGGCAGTCTTCTCGCCCTTCGGCCCAAGCACATTGGCGATCGCGTTGACGATCGCCGTGCCGACGACGACGCCATCGGCCGAGGCGCCGATGACGCGCGCCTGCTCGGCGGTCTTGACGCCAAACCCGACGCAGACCGGCAGCGCGGTGTGGCTCTTGATGCGCGTGACCGCGGCCGAGACCTTGGCCGTGTCGGCCAGCGCCGAGCCGGTGATGCCGGTCATCGAGACGTAATAGACGAAGCCGGAGGTGTTTTCCAAAACCTTTGGCAGGCGCTTGTCGTCGGTGGTCGGCGTCGCCAGGCGGATGAAGTTGACGCCGGCCTTCAGCGCCGGGATGCACAGCTCTTCATCCATTTCCGGCGGCAGGTCGACGACGATCAGGCCGTCGATGCCGCTTGCCTTGGCGTCGGCGAGGAAGCGGTCGACGCCGTAGATGTAGATCGGATTGTAATAGCCCATCAGCACGATCGGCGTCTCGTCGTCGCCAGCGCGAAACTCGGACGCCATTTTAAGCGTCCTGGCCAGGGTCTGGCCGCCCTTGAGCGCCCGAAGACCCGCCGCCTGGATGGCCGGGCCGTCGGCCATCGGATCGGAGAAGGGCATGCCGAGCTCGATGATGTCGGAGCCTGAGGCAGGCAGCGCCTTCATGACCGACAGCGAGGTATCGTAGTCGGGGTCGCCGCCCATGATGTAGGTTACGAGAGCCGGGCGGCCGTCGGCTTTGAGCTTCGCCATGCGGCGATCGATGCGGGTGGTCATTGTCAGATCTCCATGCCCAGCATCTTTGCCACCGTATGCACGTCCTTGTCGCCGCGGCCGGACAAATTGACGATGACGATCTGGTCCTTGTCCATCTTCGGCACGATCTTCATCGCATGGGCGATGGCATGTGCCGATTCCAGCGCCGGGATGATGCCTTCGGCGCGGGTCGTCAACTGGAACGCCTCCAGCGCTTCGTCATCGAGGATCGGCACATATTCGACGCGGCCGGAATCGCGCAGCCAGGAATGCTCGGGGCCGACGCCCGGATAATCGAGGCCGGCCGAGATCGAGTGGCCGTCGAGGATCTGGCCGTCGGCATTTTGCAACAGATAGGTGCGGTTGCCGTGCAGCACGCCGGGCCTGCCGGCGTTCATCGAGGCGCAATGCTCGACGCCGTCGAGGCCGCGTCCGCCGGCTTCGATGCCGATGATGCGCACATCCTTGTCGTCAAGGAAGGGATGGAAGAGGCCAATGGCGTTGGAGCCGCCGCCGACGGCAGCGATGATGACGTCCGGCAGCCGACCTTCCTGTTCCAGCATCTGTGCGCGGGCCTCCGAGCCGATCACCGACTGGAAGTCGCGCACCATCTCCGGATAGGGGTGCGGACCGGCGGCGGTGCCGATCAGGTAGTAGGTATCCTCGACATTGGTGACCCAGTCGCGAAGGGCTTCGTTCATGGCGTCCTTCAGCGTGCCGTGGCCGGAGGTGACCGGCCGCACTTCGGCGCCAAGCAGCTTCATGCGGAAGACGTTCGGGCTCTGGCGGGCGACGTCGGTGGCGCCCATGTAGACGACGCAAGGATAGCCGAAGCGCGCGGCGACGGTTGCAGAGGCGACGCCGTGCTGGCCGGCGCCGGTCTCGGCGATGATGCGCTTCTTGCCCATGCGCTTGGCAAGCAGGATCTGGCCGAGGCAGTTGTTGATCTTGTGCGAGCCGGTGTGGTTGAGGTCCTCGCGCTTGAAATAGATCTTGGCGCCGCCGAGATGTTTCGTCAGACCTTCGGCGAAATAAAGCTTCGACGGCCGGCCGGCATAGTGGGTCGACAGGTTCTGCAGCTCGGCCTTGAATTCCGGATCGTTCTTGGCGTGGCTCCACTGCTCCTCGAGATCGAGGATCAGCGGCATCAGCGTCTCGGCCACGAAGCGGCCGCCGAAAATGCCGAACATGCCCTGCTCGTCGGGCCCGTTGCGGAAGGAATTGGGCATTGCCGGCTTGTTCATCGCCGATCTCCTGATTTGGTTGTGTTCAGGCGGCGCGGTCGTCGCGCGCGGCCCTGACGGCCCGGAAAAACTGCTCGATCAGCGCCGGATCCTTGACACCCGGAGCGCTTTCCACACCGGACGAAACGTCTATCCCGGGCGGGTTGGCCAGTCTCAGGGCATCGCCGATATTGGTGGCGTTGAGCCCCCCGGAAAGCATGTAATCGAGTCGGGCGTCAAGGCCGGCCAGGATGCGCCAGTCGAAGGCGACGCCATTGCCGCCCGGGAGTTGTGACCCCTTCGGCGGCTTGGCGTCGAACATGAAACGATCGGCAATTCCGACGAACGGCTTTATACGCTCGAGGTCGGCTGTCTCGCTGACGGAAAACACCTTCATGACCGGCAGGCCGTAACGCGCCTTGAGGTCGGCCACGCGCTTGGGCGTTTCCGAACCATGGAGTTGCAGCATGTCCGGCTGCATTTTCGCGACGATCTCGTCCAGGAAAGCATCATCGGCGTCGACGGTGACGGCAACCGCCAAGGCCTTGCCGCGCGCCGCTTCGCGCAGGCGCCCGGCCTCGGCGGGCTCGACATAGCGCGGGCTCTTGGGGAAGAAGATAAAGCCGACATGGCTGGCGCCGCCGGCAAGGGCGGCGGCCATCGCGGCGTCGGTCTTCAATCCGCAGATCTTGATGTCGAGCGTCATGGCGCGGGCTTGGCACGAAACGGGAAAAGAGTCGAGAAAAAGCATGCTGTTGCCGCTACGGCGGAAAACACTACCTTCATATAGGAACCACAGGCGGGAGCACGACAATCATGGCCGACCGGACCGTCGCCGAACTCAGGCAGAAGATCGCGCAGGCGCGCGAGGTGATCGCGCATCTGATAGACAAGGCCGCCTTCAACGGCGCCGAGGCGCACCGGGCGCTTGAGTATTTCGGCAGCGAGGCCTTCGACCGGGATTTTCTGCCCTGGCCGCATTCGGAGGAAGGGTTGCGGCCGGAAGAGTTGAACGCGGCGAATGACGATTGAGCGTCTAATGGGTTCAAGCGAATAGGGGAGAGGCTGGCGGGACAGCCCCCCTCTGGCCTGCCGGCCAATTCCCCCGCAAAGGGTGAGACCAGCAGCTTCGGCGCTGGAGTTCCTCCTGCAGCGCCCGAGATTGGCGAAAGCCGTGGCGACAGCCAATCTCCCCCTTTGCGGGGGTGATGGCCGGCAGGCCAGAGGGGGGTGTGAAGGAACGCGCCCTAGCCGGTTAAACTACTCAAACACAATCGCCTGCAGCGCCCCGCCGTTGCGCTTCAGCCAATCCTTGCAGCGGTCGGTGTCCGGGCAGAGTTTTTCGCACAATTTCCAGAACTTCGGGCCGTGGTTCATCTCCTTGAGATGCGCCACCTCATGCGCCACCAGATAGTTTATCACCGCCGGCGGCGCCATCATGATGCGCCAGGAGAAGGAGAGATTGCCCTCCGAGGTGCATGACCCCCAGCGGCTGGAGGTGTCCTTGTACCTTATGGCCTTGGCGCGCTTGCCGATCGCCTCGGTGTGCTTGACCACCAACCTCTCGATCTCCTTCTTGGCCTCGCGCTTGAGATGGTCGGCGATCCGGCGCGGCAGATGGATGCGCTCGCCATGAACGACCAGAAGCGGGCCGCGCTCGTCGCGCGAGACGGTGACGGTGCCGCGCCTGGAAGGCTCATGCACGATGCGGTGCGGCACGCCGCGGATCGGTATCCTGATGCCCGGGCGCACTTGCGGCCTCGTCGGGACCTTGGCCAGGCGCTGCTCCAGCCAATCCTGATGGCGGTCGAGAAATTTCTCCACCTCGCCCCGGCGCAGGCCGGGCGGCACGGTGACGCGCAGGCCCTGGCCGCCGGAATCGATGCGCAGCGTGAGCCGCCTGGCCCTGGCGCTTTCGACGATTTTCAACGGCAAAGTTCGGCCGGCGACGCAATGTTCGCGCTCCACGACAGGCGTGGGCTTTGGCTTGGTCAGATTGCGAAAGAAGCCGAGGGTCATGGCTGGACGATACGCGATTCGAAAAAAACGGCCAGTGGAGGGAAGCTACAAAGAGAACAAAAAAGAAACGGCGCCGCTAGGCGCGACGCCGTCGTACCACTCTGAGACCTGTCGCAGGATCTCAGTCGTCGAGCAGGTTCGTCCCCTTGCCGCGCTTGGAAGCGGGCTTCTCAGCCGACTCGGTCGTGGTCGGCGCGGTATGCTTGTTGCGCTGGGCCATGAAGCGGTCGAACTCGTCCTGGTCCTTGGCGCGACGCAGTTCGCGGGCGTAATCGTCGAACTCGGTCAGCATCTCGTCCAGCTTGCGGCGCTCCTCGGCCAGGCGCTCGAGCTCCTTCTCGCGCCAGTCATCGAAGGCGACGTTGCCGGTGCGGGCCGAGCCGTGGCCCCAGCGGGCCGCCTTGTCGGAGCCGCGGCGGCAGCCGGCGAAGATGCCGTCGGTCGCGCGGTTGACGTCGCGCTTGAAGCCTTCCAGCCGGTCGCCCCAGATGATGTAGGCGAGCATGGCGAAGCCGAGCGGCCAGAACACCATGAAGCCGATGACCATCAGCGCGATGGTAGCCGGCGTCCAGGCCGGACGGATCAATGCACTCGTATTCATTTCTCCCAATCCTTCCGTTGGAGACAGCCAAACCGGCTGCGTGGAATCGAAATGGGAAGGCGAAATGGGCTATTCAAGACAAATCCGGCCAAAACCGGCGAAGCTTCTGAAATGATTATCGCTTTTTGAGTTTTTCCAAGAAAAGCACTGCCATTCCGGCAACCAGCCCCCAAAATGCCGCGCCGACGCCGAAGAGCGTGAGCCCCGAAGCCGTCACGGCGAAGGTGACGGTGGCCGGCATGCGGTCGCCAGCGTCATGAAGGGCTATCGACAGCGCGTTGGCCAGCGGCGCCGTCAAGGCAAGCCCCGCGACCAGCACGATCAGGCTTTGCGGCAGGACGGCGAAGATCGCCACCAGCGAGGCGCCAAAGATGGCGAAGATGAGATAGGCGAGCGCATAGAACGGCCCGGTCTTCCACCGCTCGGCAGGATCGGGATGGACGTCGGGGCCGGTGCAGATTGCGGCCGAGATCGCCGCAAGATTGGTGGTCGCGGCGCCGAATGGCGCAGAGAGCAACGAGAACAGGCCAGTGACGCCGATCAGCGGGCCGGGTTCGGGGTGGTAGCCGGCCGCACGCAGCACCGCGAGGCCGGAAAGGTTCTGCGAGGCCATTGTGACCAGATAGAGCGGCAGGGCAAGGCCAATGGTCGCCGAAATGGTGAACTGCGGCGCAATGAACGTCAATGTCGACAGTTGCGGCACCGGCAGGCTGCCGACGCGGCCGGTGAGAAAAGCGGCAAGGCCGCCGCCGACCAGCACCACCAGCACGGAAACCGCCGGATTGAACAGGCGGATGACGAAGAAGGCGACGATCAAGGGTAGGATCAACCAGGGATCAGCGGGTATGGCCTTGACCGCATTGACGGCGAAACTGACCAGGATGCCGGCCAGCATGCCGGACGCGACCGAGGCCGGAATCTGCGCGATCAGCCGGGTCAGCGGCTTGAACAGCCCGGTGGCGACCAAGAGGACGCCGGTGACCATGAAGGCGCCCACCGCCTGCGGCATGGTGAAACCGCTGGAGGCTGCGATCAGCGCCAAGCCGGGCGTCGACCAGGCGGTGATGACCGGCATCTTCGTGCGCCAAGACAGCCACAGGCATTCGATCGTCATGGCCAGGCAGATCGCCGTCACGCCGCTCGCGGTCTCGATCTGTGTGGCGCCGACCGCCTTGGCGGCGGCGATGACGAGGGCCAGCGTGCCGCCGAAGCCGACGATCGCGGCGACGAAGGCGGATATCGGGATGGAGATGCGCATGGTCAGGCCGCCCGCCTGACCATGTCGGCGACGGCGCGCTTCAGCATGTCGAGATCCTCGGGACGGGACAGGCGATGGTCGCCGTCGGGGATCAGCGACAGCGTCACATCGTCGGCGGGAAGCATCGATGCCAGCTTCAGGGCATGGCTGGACGGCACGTCCGGATCGGCTAGGCCCTGCAATATGTGCACCGGACAGTGCGTGTCGATCGGTCCGGTCATGACCCGGTTGGCTCGGCCGTCCTCGATCAGCGCTCGGGTGTATATATAAGGCTCGTCCGAATAGTCGGACGGCTCGGCGAAAAAACCCTTCTTCGAAAGATCGCGCTTCTGTGCCTTGGTCAGCACCGGTTCGATCAACTCGAATGTGAAATCAGGCGCCGGGGCAAGCAGCACCAGACCGGCCACCCGGTCGTCGCCCGCCCGGCGCAATTCCTGCACCATGCGCAGCGCAATCCACGCCCCCATCGAGGAGCCGACCAGGACCTGCTTGCCTTTGCTGAAGCGCCGGAGGACTGCGAGGCTCTCGGCCAGCCACCTGGAGATCGTGCCTTGGGCGAATTCGCCGCCCGACTCGCCATGGCCGGAATAGTCGTGGCGCAGATAGGCGTGGCCCTCGCGAGCGGCCCAGGCGGCAAGCGTCTCCGCCTTGGTGCCCAGCATGTCGGACCTGTAGCCGCCGAGCCACACTACGCCGGGCTCCGTGCCGGAGGCCTGCCTGACGGCGATGCTCGATCCGTCCACATCGATGAAAACCGGGGCGCTGGCTGGCATGGGCTTGTCCTTTCCGCCGGTCTTTTGACACAGGCGGTGGTTCAACGAAAAGTGCTCGCGGGATTTCTTTGCTTGGTGCAGGTAAAGACGAGCGGACAGGTGATTTTCCCACGAGCCTATGCTATTGACTCCGGCCGCGCGCTCACCACATAGGCGCGTCGACCTATTCGCATCTGAAGAAACCCTGAACGAAACGGCCGAGGAGATCACGACCATTCGCAGACCTTTCAAAGCAGCGGCACCCACCAAAGACGGGCCGCGCTCCAACCGAGACATCCGGGTTCCCCGGGTCCAGCTTATCGACGCCGAAGGCCAGAACCGCGGCGATGTTTCCATCAACGACGCATTGCTGCTGGCTGAAGAGGCCGGGCTTGATCTTGTCGAGATATCCCCCAATGCTGTGCCGCCCGTCGTCAAGATCCTCGATCTCGGCAAGCTGAAATACGCCAACCAGAAGAAGGCGGCCGAAGCGCGCAAGAACCAGAAGGTCATCGAGATCAAGGAGATCAAGATGCGCCCGAACATCGACAGCCATGACTACGAGACCAAGATGAAGGCCGTGCGGCGCTTCTTCGAGGAGGGCGACAAGGTCAAGCTGACGCTGCGCTTCCGCGGCCGCGAGATGGCGCATATGGAGCTTGGCATGCAGCTTCTGGCCAAGGTGCGCGAAGAAGTGGCGACGATCGCCAAGGTCGAGGCGGAGCCGAAGCTCGAAGGCCGCCAGATGATGATGGTTCTGGCGCCGCGCTGACCGCGAAGGCGCGGCTCTCAAAGCGTTGCGTCCATCGCGGTTTCGAGAGTTGCCGGGCTCTTCATATCGCGCTCTAAAATTCGCCCGAATTGCCGGGCACGGCGTCCCGACGATCGGCGGGGCGCCTGTTTTCAATCCGATCGCGAGCAATCTCGACGATCAGGTTTTCCCGATCGCGAGCAAATCGACGGTCGGAATGGATCATGGTCGATGAAGTGAAGGTCCCGGCCGACAACCAGAAGGAAGGGTTGGGCGGCTACCAGCATATGCGCCGGATCGTGCTGGCGGTGCTGATCGTGGTGCTGTTTGCGGCGCTCTTGTTCGGCCAGTCGACGTTCCCTCCCAACACGCCGATGCACGAGTCGATCGAGATGTTCGGTGTGCTCTTGATCTTTCTCGGCATTGTCGGGCGATTGTGGTCGACGCTCTATATCGGCGGACGCAAATCCTCCGAAGTGGTCACCGGCGGGCCCTATTCGATCACCCGCAACCCGCTCTATCTGTTCTCGACGGTGGCAGCCGCCGGCGTCGGCGCGCAGATCGGCTCGTTTTCAGGCATCATTCTCTTTGCGCTGCTGTGCGCCGGCGCGTTCCACATCGTTATCCTGCGCGAGGAACGGTATCTGAAAGAAGTTCTCGGCGCCCCTTATGCGGCGTATCTCTCCAACGTGCCGCGCTTCTTCCCGAACCCCAGGCTCTACCAGGAGGGCGACACCGACGGCTTCAAGCCGCGACTGCTGTTGAACACCCTGCTTGACGGGCTGGTGTTCCTGGTGGCGCTGCCGGCCTTCGAACTGATCGACGGCATGCAGCAGTCGGGCATGCTGCCGGTGTGGTTCACGCTGCCCTGACCACGGGACAGGGCAACGCACTCGTTGAGGTGTTGCACACCGGCCGTCTTTGATCTATAGGACCGCCGTTCCAGAAAACCGCCCGGCAGGGCATGCCGTGGCGGTTTCATTTGCTTTTCGGGCTTTGGTCGGCCCGAAGCGAACATCGGCCCGATTGTGGGCCCCTACGAAAGGAAAGCAAAATGCCCAAGATGAAGACCAAATCGGCCGCCAAGAAGCGGTTCAAGATTACTGCCACCGGCAAGGTGCTGTCGGCTGCCGCCGGCAAGCGCCACGGCATGATCAAGCGTTCCAACAAGTTCATTCGCGATGCCCGCGGCACGATGGTTCTGGCTGAACCGGACGGCAAGAAGGTCATCAAGAATTTTCTGCCGAACGGCCTCTGAGCATTTCGGTCTGGACAGCGTTTAAGGAGATCATGACATGGCACGCGTAAAGAGAGGCGTCACCGCCCACGCCAAGCACAAGAAGGTCCTGAAAGCCGCCAAGGGCTTCTACGGCCGCCGCAAGAACACCATCCGCATCGCCAAGCAGGCGGTGGAGAAGTCGCTGCAGTATGCCTACCGCGACCGCAAGAACCGCAAGCGCTCGTTCCGCGCGCTGTGGATCCAGCGCATCAACGCGGCGGTGCATGAGCACGGCCTGACCTATGGCCGCTTCATCGACGGCCTCAACAAGGCCGGCATCGAGATCGACCGCAAGATCCTTTCGGACATGGCCATCCACGAGCCGCAGGCTTTCGCCGCGCTGGTCGCCAAGGCCAAGGTCGCGCTCGAATATCTGAAGAACACCACGCCGAATGCTTTTGAGAGCGCTGTCGCCTAAGCCAGCGCTTCCCAAGCATTTCTAGTACTGATTTGGGGAACCCGCGCTGGCACGGCTGGCGCGGGTTTTTCTTTTTGCCTGATCAAACCAAGATGGTGACGCACCACATGGGTGCTGTCCGCCCGAACGAAGAGAGTTTCGCCGTGAACGCCACTGCTGGAAATCTTGAAGCCCTGGAAGCTTCTTTGCTCGCCGAGATCGCGGCGGCCGCGGACGAGGCCGCGATCGAGGCGGTGCGCGTCTCGGCGCTGGGCAAGAAGGGCTCGGTCTCCGAAATGCTGAAGACGCTGGGCGCCATGAGCGCCGAGGAGCGGCAGGTGAAGGGCCCGGCGATCAACGGCCTCAAGAACCGCGTCACCGAGGCGCTCACCCAGCGCAAGGCGGAGCTGAAGGATGTGGCGATCGCCGCCCGGCTCGCCGCCGAGAAGGTCGATGTCACGCTCCCTGTGCGCCAGTCGCCGGCCGAGCGCGGCCGCATCCATCCGATCAGCCAGGTGATCGACGAGATCGCGGCGATCTTCGGCGATCTCGGCTTCTCGATCGCCGAAGGCCCGGATATCGAGACCGACCATTACAATTTCACCGCGCTCAACTTCCCGGAAGGACATCCGGCGCGCGAGATGCACGACACCTTCTTCTTCCAGCCGGACGAGAAGGGCGAGCGCAAGCTGTTGCGCACGCACACCTCTCCCGTGCAGATCCGCACCATGGAGCGGCAGAAGCCGCCGATCCGCATCGTCATCCCCGGCAAGACCTACCGGCAGGATTCCGACGCCACGCATTCGCCCATGTTCCACCAGGTCGAAGGGCTGGTGATCGACAGATCCGCGAACATCGCCAACATGAAGTGGGTGCTGGAGGAGTTCTGCAAGGCCTTCTTCGAGGTGCCGAGCGTCAAGATGCGCTTCCGCCCCTCCTTCTTCCCGTTCACCGAGCCCAGCCTCGAGGTCGACATCCAGTGCGACCGCTCACGTCCAGGCGAAGTGCGCTTCGGCGAAGGCTCCGACTGGATGGAGATCCTGGGCTGCGGCATGGTGCATCCCAACGTGCTGCGTTACGGCGGCCTCGATCCCGACGAATATCAAGGCTTTGCCTGGGGCATGGGCATCGACCGCATCGCCATGCTGAAATACGGCATGCCGGACCTGCGCGCCTTCTTCGATGCCGATGTGCGCTGGCTGTCGCATTACGGCTTCCGGCCGCTCGATCTGCCGACGCTGTTCGGGGGGCTGTCTGCATGACGGCACCTCACACCGGCGGCTGCCGTTGCGGCGCGGTGCGGTTCCAGGCCTCGGCCGAGCCGCACCACATCAGCTATTGCCATTGCGGCGACTGCCGGCGCGCCAGCGGCGCGCCGGTGTCGGCCTTTGTCGGCTTCATGGCCGACCAGGTCACGCTCGAAGGCAAATCGCTGAAGAGCTACCGCAACGGCCCGGTGGAGCGCTCCTTCTGCGGCATTTGCGGCTCGCCGATCGCCTATGTCGACCGGCGGCTCGACAACCGGATCTATTTCATGCTCGGCGCCATGGACATGCCGGCCTATTTCAAGCCGACGCTACATGCCTATGTGCGTGAGCAACTGCCCTTCCTGCACATGCCGGACGATTTGCCCAGGCATCTGAAGACAAGCGTGCCCCGACCTGAAGGGCAAGGACCGAACGGAACAGAACCATGAAATTCACCCTCTCCTGGCTCAAAGACCATCTCGAGACCGACGCCTCGCTTGCCGAGATCGTCGAGCGGCTGACCGCGATCGGCCTCGAGGTGGAACATGTCGACGACAAGGCGGGGCTGAAGCCTTTCGTCATCGCCAAAGTGCTGACGGCGGTGCAGCATCCCGACGCCGACCGGCTGCGGGTGCTCACCGTCGACACCGGCAACGGCAAGCCGCCGGTGCAGGTCGTGTGCGGCGCGCCCAATGCCCGCGCTGGCCTGATCGGCGCCTTCGCGGCGCCTGGCACCTATGTTCCGGGCATCGACGTGACGCTCTCGGTCGGCAAGATCCGCGGCGTCGAGAGCCATGGCATGATGTGCTCGGAGCGCGAGCTTCAGATCTCCGACGAGCATAACGGCATCGTCGACCTGCCCGAAGATGCGCCGGTCGGCACCAGCTTCGCGGCTTATGCGCATCTCGACGATCCCGTCATCGAGATCAATTTGACGCCGAACCGGCCGGATGCGACCAGCGTCTACGGCATTGCCCGCGACCTCGCAGCGAGCGGGCTCGGCCGGCTCACCGGCGGCGCGATCATGCCGCATGCCGGCCAGGACCTGTGCCCGGTCAAGGTCACGATCGAGGCGCCGGAGCTCTGCCCGGGCTTCGCGCTGAGGCTGGTCAAGGGCGTCAAGAACGGCCCGTCGCCGAAATGGCTGCAGCAGCGGCTGATCGCCATCGGGCTTCGGCCGATCAGCGCGCTGGTCGACATCACCAACTACGTCACCTTCGACCGCGGCCGGCCGCTGCATGTGTTCGACGCGAAGAAGGTCGCCGGCAACCTCGTGGTGCGTCGCGCCAGGGACGGCGAGAAGGTGCTGGCGCTCGACGGACGCGAATACACGCTGACGCCCGAAATGTGCGTGATCGCCGACGACAATGGCGTGGAATCGATCGCCGGCATCATGGGCGGCGAGCATTCGGGCTGCGACGAGAACACCACCGATGTGCTGATCGAATCGGCGCTCTGGGATCCGATCACCACGGCCCGCACCGGCCGCGCGCTCGGCATCATCACCGACGCGCGCTACCGCTTCGAGCGCGGCGTCGACCCTGAATTCATGGTGCCGGGCGTGGAGCTCGCAACGAAGCTGGTGCTCGATTTCTGCGGCGGCACGCCTTCTGAGATCGAGGTTGCCGGCTATGCCGGACACAAGCCGATGATCGTCTCCTTCCCGCTGCCGGAAGTGAAGCGGCTGACCGGCATCGAGGTGCCAAAAGAAGAAACCCTCGGCATCCTGACCCGTCTCGGCTTCGAGCCACAGGGCTCGGGCGACGTCCTCAAGGTGACGGTGCCCTCATGGCGGCCGGATATTGATGGCAAGGCCGATCTCGTCGAAGAGGTGATGCGCATCCACGGCGTCGACAACATCGCGCCGCAGCCGCTGACCTCGCATGACGCCGTCAACGGCAAGATCCTGACCACGCTGCAGGTGCGCACCCGCGCGGCCAAGCGGGCGCTCGCCGTACGCGGCATGATGGAAGCCGTGACCTGGTCGTTCATCCCGGCCAAGCATGCCGAACTCTTCGGCGGCGGCCAGACGGCGCTGAAGCTCGCCAATCCGATCGCCGCCGACATGTCCGACATGCGGCCTTCGCTGCTGCCCGGCCTGATCGCCGCGGCGCAGCGCAATGCCGACCGCGGCATCGGCGACGTGGCGCTGTTCGAGGTCTCCGGCACCTATGAGGGCGACTTGGCCGATCAGCAGCGGCGCGTCGCTGCGGGCGTCCGGCGCGGCACGGCCAAGCTCGAAGGTTCGGGCCGCAGCTGGGCCGGCAATGCCGGGCCCGTCGGCGTGTTCGACGCCAAGGCGGACGCGATCGCAGCACTGGAAGCCTGCGGCGCTCCGGTCGACCGGCTGCAGATCGAGCCCGGCGGCCCCGCCTGGTACCATCCCGGCCGCTCCGGCACGATCAAGCTCGGCCCCAAGACGGTGCTCGGCACGTTCGGCGAGTTCCATCCGAAGACGCTGGACGGGCTCGACGCGTCCGGCCCGATCTGCGGCTTCGAGGTTTTCGTCGACGCCGTGCCGGAGCCGAAGGCCAAGCCGACGCGCACCAAGCCGAAGCTGGAGCTGTCGCCCTTCCAGGCGGTGAAGCGCGACTTCGCCTTCGTCGTCGAAAGAACGGTCGAGGCCGGCACGCTGGTGCGGGCGGCGCTCGCCGCCGACAAGAAGCTGGTCACCGGCGTTTCGGTGTTCGACGTCTTCGAGGGCGCGTCGCTCGGCGAAGCCAAGAAGTCGATCGCCATCGAGGTGTCGATCCAGCCGGTCGAAAAGACGCTGACCGACGAGGATTTCGAGGCGCTGGCCAAGCGCATCGTCGATAATGTCAACAAGCAGACGGGCGGCGTGCTCAGAGCATAAGGGATTGCCGGAAGGTGGCGAATCGCCCTCCAAAGGGTGATGGACCACCTCCGCTACTCCGGCCTTCCCTTCGAAACGCAACGCGCGGCTTTCCTCGGCATCATCGCGGCCAACCCGCTGTTGGCCGAGACGCTGGCGCGGGTGCGGGAACTTGCCTTGCCGGATTGGCTGGTGGTTTCCGGCGCGCTCTACAACAGCGTGTGGAACTATCTCACCGGCAAGCCGCCGGGCTACGGCATCAAGGATGTCGACCTGTTCTATTTCGACGACGCCGATCTTTCCTACGAGGCCGAGGACGCGGTGATCCGTCGGGCGGCGGCGCATTTCGAAGGGCTGCCGTTGCCGGTCGAGGTGCGCAACCAGGCGCGGGTGCATCTGTGGTATCCGCAGAAGTTCGGCCGGGAATGCCCGCGCTATGCGAGTTCGAGCGAATCCGTCAGCTATTTCGCGTCGAAGACGCATGCGGTGGGAGTGCGGTACGGCAGTGACGGGACCCTGGAATTGGTGGCGCCGTTTGGGCTGGATAATATCTTTTCGTTTCGGATCACGCCGAATAGGGTGCTGGACAATCAGCGGACCCATGAGACGAAGGGGAGAAGGGCGCAGGCGTGCTGGCCGGAGATTGAGGTGGTGCCGTGGTAGAGGGTGCAGAGATAAGAAACGTCCGCGCGAGGCCCTACCTCTCAACGAAAGGCCGAAGCGCCCTTTGCTCACCCATTCACCAGCGCCAGCAATTCCTCCGTATAGCGCTTGCCGACCACCTTGTCGGGCGACAATGCATCGCCGATCGCCGCCACCTCGGCAGCACTCAGCTCAATCCCGGCCGCCGCCGTGTTCTGCTCCAGGTGCCGTATCTTCCTTGCCCCCGGGATCGGCACGATGAAATCGCCCTGATGCAGCACCCAGGCGAGCGCCAGCTGAGCCGGTGTCACGCCCTTCTCGGCCGCCAACTTCTCCAGCATCGCGATGACGGCGTTGTTAGCTTCCATCGCCTCGGCCTGGAAGCGCGGCAAGGTGAGGCGCCAGTCGCCGGCGCCGAGCGCGTCGGGCTTGGCGAGCGCGCCGGTGAGCAGGCCGCGGCCGAGCGGGCTGTAGGGCACGAAACCAATGCCAAGCTCGCGGCAGACGGCGAAGATCTCGTCCTCGGGATCGCGGCTCCACAGCGAATATTCGCTCTGCACGGCGGCGATCGAGTGCACGGCATGCGCCCGGCGCAGCGTGGCAGCGCTCACCTCCGACAAGCCTAGCGCGCGGACCTTGCCCTCGCGGACCAGTTCCGCCATGGCGCCGACCGTGTCCTCGATCGGCACATTGGGATCGACGCGGTGCTGATAGTAGAGGTCGATGACATCGGTGCCCAGCCGCTTCAGCGAGGCCTCCGCCACCGCCTTGACATGCTCGGGGCGGCTGTCGACACCGATCATGCGGTCGATGCCCGAGCCGTGCTCGGAAATCTTGAAGCCGAACTTGGTGGCGATCGTCACCTTGTCGCGCACCGGCTTCAGCGCCTTGCCGAGCAGGATTTCGTTCTCGAACGGACCATAGACTTCGGCCGTGTCGAAGAAGGTCGCGCCGATTTCGACGGCGCGGCGCAGGGTGGCGATCGATTCCGCCTCCGGCTGGCCGCCATAAGCGAAGCTCATGCCCATGCAGCCGAGGCCGACGGGAAAGACTTCGAGTTCAGTGCCTAGTTTGCGGGTTTGCATGGCGCATCTCCTTATTGCGATGGGCAGGAAATAAGGCCTTGCAGCCCGCTCGATAATCGGCTCTTCTTTGTATGGCTTGTTCTAATATGTAGATCAATGAACCGGACCAACCTCTCCCAGCTCGCCGTACTCGCCACCGTCGCCCAGTGCGCCAGCTTTCGCGGCGCGGCGCGCGAGCTCGGCATCGCGCCCTCGGCGGTCAGCCACGCGGTGTCGAGCCTGGAAGCGCGGCTGGGCGTGCGGCTTCTGGCGCGCAGCACGCGCAGCGTCGCGCCGACCGAAGAAGGGGCGCAGCTTCTCGAACGGCTGCGCCCGGCTCTGTCCGAGATCGACCTCGCTCTGGAGACGGCGGTCGAGGCGCGCGACGGGCCGGCGGGCAATCTGCGGCTCACCGTGCCGCGCACGGCCGCCCACCTGACGCTGACGCCCAGGCTCGGCGCCTTTGCCGCGGCCTATCCCGATATCGTGCTGGAGATCGTCATCGAGGATCGCTTCACCGACGTTGTCGAAGGCGGCTTCGACGCCGGCGTGCGCCTCGGCGAAAGCCTGCAGCGCGACATGATCGCGGTGCGCATCGGGCCCGACCTCCGCGGCGCGGTGGTCGCCGCGCCATCCTATTTCGCTTCCATGCCGAAGCCGCGTCATCCCCGAGATCTCGCCGACCATCGCTGCATCCGCTTCCGGTTTTCCAGCGGCATTCTTTATCGCTGGGAGTTCGAGCAGGGCGGCGAGGAAATCGAGATAGCGGTCGAAGGGCCACTGATTCTAGACGAGGACCATCTGATCGCCCAAGCGGCCATCGACGGGGCAGGCCTCGCCTTCGTCTTTGAACCTTATGCCCGCGCGCCGCTCGCCGACGGAAGGCTCATCCGCGTGCTGGAGGACTGGTGTCCTGCCT
This sequence comes from Mesorhizobium sp. WSM4976, assembly GCF_029625685.1. Lineage (NCBI taxonomy): Bacteria > Pseudomonadati > Pseudomonadota > Alphaproteobacteria > Hyphomicrobiales > Phyllobacteriaceae > Mesorhizobium > Mesorhizobium sp. WSM4976. The sequence continues at coordinate 106,674 of NZ_JARTVT010000024.1, read as the reverse complement.
TCGACGGCTTCTTCGTCTATTATCCGAGCCGTCGCCAGATGCGGCCGGCGCTCAGAGCGTTCGTGGATTTCTTCAAGGTGAACGGGTAGCTCGTCCCCGCGAAAAGTACAATTGCATCCGGCAGCGCAGCCCGCCTTCAGGCAGAGGCGGAAGAAAGCTGCCACCGGCTTCGTTCGCCTCGCATGCGTTCCCTCACCAACACCCCCACCCGCTATGGCTGGCCGATGATCATCCTGCACTGGCTGATCGGCGTCATCTTCATCGGCCAGTTCGCGCTCGGCGTCGTCATGGTGCGCACGGCAAGCCAGCGGACATCCTTTGAGCTGATCCAGCTGCACAAATCCTTCGGCTTCCTGCTGCTGGGACTGATCATCCTGCGCATCGCCTGGCGGCTCGGCAATGCGTCGCCGGTACTGCCGGGCTCGGTGGGAACGCTGGAACGTAGGACCGCGCCGCTGGCGCATTTCGCGCTCTATGCCTTCCAGATCGCGCTGCCGCTCTCGGGCTGGGCGCTGGTGTCGGTATCGACGTTGGAAATCCCGACCATGCCCTTCGATCTGTTCGTGATGCCCAATCTTCCGCTCGCCGAATCCGACGCCGCGGAGAGCTTTTGGGCTTCCGCGCATTGGTATCTCGCCTATGCCGGCATCGCGCTGGTGGCGTTGCATATCGCGGCTGCGCTGCGCCATCATTTCCTGCTGCGCGATAGCGTGCTGACACGGATGATCACACCTTCGTCAGGCAGGGAATAGAACCGCGCCATCATTCGTTGGTGGGGCGAGAACGCAGAAAAGCTGCGGAAGGAACAAACCCATGAACGCGCGTATCCTCGGAATGGCGGCTTTTGCCGCTTGCCTTGCCGTGCCTGCCGTTGCCGCTGTGGCGCTCAGCGACGCCGCCGGCAGCTACACGATCAGCCCGTCGGGCTCCTCGATCCGCTTCACCATCGGCAAGGCCGGCGGCGGCGGTTTCGACGGCGCCTTCGGCCGCTTCAAGGGCACGATCCGCATCGACAATGGCGATGTCGGCCACTCGAAGGTCGACCTCACCATTTATCCTGAGAGCGTCGGTACCGGGCAGGGCCGCATCGACGCCTTCCTGCGTTCCGACGCGGTGTTCGACGCGGCCAACAATCCGGAAATACAGTTCCGCTCTACAAACGTGACGCGCACCGGCGACACGACGGCGGTCGTGACCGGCCGGCTGACGGCGCGCGGCAAGACGTTTCCGGAAAAATTCACCGCCGAGCTCGGCGGGCTGAAATCCGGCACGATCAAATTCCACGTCACCGGCAAGGTGCTGCGGTCACGCTACGGAATGGATGTCGGGACGCCGCTCTATTCCAACGTCGTCGATTTCGACATGACGCTGACGGGGAAGAGGGGGTAGGCGCGGCACATTTCCTCGCCCCCGGCAAAGCCGGGCTAGGCAATGAACTCATGTTCTGTGACTAACTGATCAGGCCTCGGCTTGATCGCCACGTGGTTCCCCCAATCCGTCGCTGCTTCGCAGCGCCACCTTTCCCCCCTCCGGAGGGAAAGGAAGGGAGCGTTGCTGGACGAGCGTCGACGGCAAAAAAAGCTTGGCGCCTTTCCTCTACCCCGTCGATCGGGGAGAGGTGGCTCGGCGAAGCCGAGACGGAGTGGGAGTCGACCAGCGCTACATTAGACAATGCATGCGCCAAGCTGCACGGAGCGTCTGCGATTGGCTTTTCTCCGGAATTGGGGCACACCTCCATCGATGTAACCGACATGGAGAAGCGTGATGTTCCGATGGGGTGTTCTGTCGACGGCGAAGATCGGCCGCGAGCAGCTTTTGCCGGCAATCGTGGATTCGGAGAACGGCATTCTGTCGGCGATCGCCAGCCGCGATCTGTCGAAGGCCAAGGTGGTGGGCGAGCGTTTCGGCGCCCGCCATGCCTTCGGGTCCTATGAGGAGCTGCTTGCCTCGCCGGACGTCGACGGCGTCTACATCCCGCTGCCGACCTCGCAGCATGTCGAATGGACGGCCAAGGCAATCGAGGCCGGAAAACATGTGCTGGTGGAAAAGCCTCTCGCGCTCGACGCCAAGGACATCCCGCCGCTGATCAAGCTGCGCGACCAGAAGAATGTGCTGGTCTGCGAGGCCTTCATGGTCGTGTACCATCCGCAATGGATCAAGGTGCGCGATCTCATCGCCAGCGGTGCCATCGGCCGGCTGCGGCACGTGCAGGGCGCGTTCTCCTATTACAATGTCGATCCCAATAACATGCGCAACAAGCTCGATCTCGGCGGCGGCGCGCTGCCCGATATCGGCGTCTATCCAACGGTGTCGACGCGGTTCTCGACCGGCAAGGAGCCGCTGCGCGTGCAGGCGACGATCGAGCGCGACACGACCTTCGGCACCGACATCTACTCCTCGATTCGCGCCGATTTCGGCGACTTCGAATTGTCCTTCTATCTGTCGACGCAGATGGCGGCGCGCCAGGAGATGGTGTTCCACGGCGAGAAAGGCTTCATCGAAGTCTTCGGCCCGTTCAATGCCGGGCTCTACGAGCACCATCGCATCGAGCTGCACAACCAGAACCACACCGAGGCGCAGGTGTTCCGCTTTCCCGGCACGCAGCAATACCGGCTGGAATGCGAGGCCTTTGTGCGCGCCGCCCAGGGCGGCAAGGACCGCGTCTTCACGCTGGAGGAATCGGTGCTCAACCAGAAGGTCATCGACGCCATCTTCCGCGCCGGCGAGAAGGACGGCTGGGAGACCGTCTAACGCTTCCGAGCAGGTTTGCCGGCTCATCCCGGGAGGAAAAATGGCTGACGCGGACGTGATCATTGTCGGCGCGGGGCTGGCGGGTCTCGTCGCCGCGGCCGAGCTGGCGGAGGCCGGCAAGAAAATCGTCATCGTCGATCAGGAGCCGGAGCAGTCGCTGGGCGGCCAGGCCTTCTGGTCCTTCGGCGGGCTATTCCTGGTCGATTCGCCGGAGCAGCGGCGCATGCGCATCCGCGATTCGCACGACCTCGCGCTCGAGGACTGGATGGGCACCGCCGCCTTCGACCGTCCGGAGGATTTCTGGCCGCGCAAATGGGCTGAAGCCTATGTCGGCTTCGCCGCCGGCGAGAAGCGTTCCTGGCTTATCGAGCGCGGGCTGAAATTCTTCCCCGTGGTCGGCTGGGCCGAGCGGGGTGGCGGCAATGCCGTAGGCCACGGCAATTCGGTGCCGCGCTTCCACATCACCTGGGGCACCGGGCCCGGCGTGCTCGAGCCGTTCGTGCTGCGCGTGCGCGAGGCGGAGAAGCGCGGGCTCGTGCAGTTCAAGTTCCGCCACCGGGTCAACGAGATCATCCGCACCGGCGATACCGTCACCGGCGTGCGCGGCGACGTGCTGGAGGCGAGCAGCGTCGAACGCGGCCGCAAGAGCTCGCGCATGGTGGCCGGCGAGTTCGAGCTTGGCGCGCAAGCGGTGATCGTCGCTTCCGGCGGCATCGGCGGCAATCACGGGCTGGTGCGCAAGAATTGGCCTGAGCGCCTGGGCGCGCCTCCCAATCGGATGATCACCGGCGTGCCCGACCATGTCGACGGGCGCATGCTGGCGATCACCGAGGTTGCCGGGGGCAGGGTCATCAACCGCGACCGCATGTGGCACTATGTCGAGGGCATCAGGAACTGGGCGCCGATCTGGTCCGAGCACGCGATTCGCATACTGCCCGGCCCCTCCTCGCTGTGGCTCGACGCGCGCGGCAACCGATTGCCGGTGCCGCTCTATCCGGGCTTCGACACTTTGGCCACGCTCAGCCACATCATGAGCACCGGTTTCGACTATTCCTGGTTCATCCTGACCAAGAAGATCATCCAGAAAGAATTTGCGCTGTCGGGCTCGGAGCAGAACCCGGACCTCACCGGCAAAAGCTGGCGGCAGGTGCTGGGCCGCGCGACATCAAGCATTCCCGGTCCTGTGAAAGCCTTCATGGAAAAAGGCGAAGACTTCATCGTCGAGACCGATCTTTCGAAGCTGGTGGCGGGCATGAACGCGCTGGCCGGCGGCGAGCCACTGCTGGACCTCGCCCAGGTCGAGCGCGAGATCCGCGCCCGCGACAGGCAGCTCGACAACCCGTTCTCCAAGGACGCGCAGATCACGGCGCTGCGCGGCGCCCGCGCCTATCTTGGTGACAAGCTGATCCGCACGGCAAAACCCCACAAGATGCTCGATCCGGCAAACGGTCCGCTGATTGCGGTGCGCCTCAATATCCTGACCCGCAAGACGCTGGGCGGGCTTGAGACCGACCTCGACAGCCGCGTTCTCGATGCCGCCGGACAGCCGGTTCCGGGGCTCTACGCGGTCGGCGAGGTAGCCGGCTTCGGCGGCGGCGGCGTGCATGGCTATGCGGCGCTGGAAGGCACCTTCCTCGGCGGATGCATCTTTTCGGGGCGCAGCGCCGGACGGGCGGCCGCGGCCACGATTGCGTGAACGGAGGACATAGGGCGCTTCATCGTTTCACGGAAACAGCGAAGGGCCCTATGTTTTGTTTGACGCAATTCCACACGGAAAACAGCTCCCATTTTTTCCGGCATTGCTCTCGTGAACGAACTCCAATCGCTATGAGAACGACATGCGCATCATCGTCTATGGAATCGGCGCGATCGGCGGCGCCATCGCGGCCCAGCTGAGTTTCTCCGGACATGACGTGGTCGGCATCGCCCGCGGCAGGCAGCTCGATGCCATCCGCGCGTCTGGGCTGTCGCTTTCCACACCGCAAGGCACCAGGACCGCGCATTTTCCCGTCCATGCCGACCCGGCGGAGATTTCGTTCAGGCCGGACGATGCCGTGCTGCTGACGATGAAAACGCCCGATACGCTGGGCGCGCTGCAGCGGCTCAACGCGATAGGCGTTTCCGCCCAGCCGATATTCTGCTTCCAGAACGGCGTCGCCAACGAGCCGCTCGCCCTGCGTTTCTTCGCCAATGTCTATGGCGCGACGGTGATGCTGCCGGCCGATTACGACACGCCGGGCGAGGTCGCGGCTTATTTCACGCCAAAGATCGGCGCTTTCGATATCGGCCGCTATCCATCCGGAACCGACGACGCGGTCAAGAAACTGCGCGGGATACTCCGTGCGTCCGGCTTCATCGTCGACCCCAGGGACAATGTGATGAGCAGCAAATACCGCAAGCTGCTGTCCAATCTTCGCAACATTATCGATGCGGCGCTGGCGGACACCGAGCTTCAGCGGAAATGGTATGCCAGGGCGCTCGCCGAGGCGGAAGCGGTGCTGACCGCGGCCGGAATCGCGTGGGACAAGACCGACGCGATGCCCCGCGAGGAACTGACCATAACCACCATTCCCGGCCGAACGCGCGTCGGGTCGTCGACGCTGCAGAGCATCGTGCGCGGGACAGGCTCCCTCGAAACCGACTTCCTCAATGGCGAGATCGTGCTGCTCGGGCGGCTGCACGGCATGGTGACGCCAGTCAACGCAGCCTTGTGCAGACTGTCGATCGAACTGGCCAGCGGCCGGATGCCGCCGCAATCTGCCGGCGACGACACGATTGCCTCCATGATCGGCGGAGCCGGCTGATCGCACGAGACAAATCGAAAGATAGCAACCCGCCCGGGAATCCTTTCGAGCTCATGGAACGTCTTCCTCATGCAGACCCGCAAACAGGAGACGACCATGACCTACAATCTGATCCGCTACGGCGTGAAGGACGCCAGCATCGCCGAGAACCGGGCGCTGGTGGAACAAGTGTTCGAGGCGCTGGACGAGGGGCAGCCGCGATCGGTGCGCTATCTGGTGCTCGAACTGGAGAACGGCGAGTTCGTCCACCTCGTCGGTTACGACAAGGACAGCTCGGCGCTGACCGAACTCGACGCGTTCAAGGCGTTCGGCGCCGATCACGCCACTCGGCGTTCGACGCCGTTTGCCAGATCGCCGGCGAAGATCGTCGGCAACTATCGTATGCTGGCGAAAGCCGATGAGGCTGTGCCGGCCTGACCGGGGCGACATGGCTCACGAACCGGCGAACCAGAGAAAGAGGCCGATGAGCGCAGCGAAATTCGACCGCGCGGAACTTGAAGCCATGCTCATCGGCCTGCGCCCGAAACTGCACCGCTATGCCGCGCGCATGGCGGGCTCGGTGATCGAGGGCGAGGACATCGTGCAGGAGACGGTGGTGAAGGCGCTTGCCGCCCATGATGGCGGTGCTCTCGTCGAGCGCCTCGAGCAGTGGCTGTTCCGAATCGCCCACAACGCGGCGCAGGATCATCTGCGCCGCCGCCAGCGGGAGCGCTCGCGCATGACCGAAGCCGATATGATCGGAATTGAAGATGTCTCTGCCGACGCGGAGGTTCGGCTCGCGGCGGCGGCAAGCCTGCGCAGTTTCATGCAGCTTACGCCGGCGCAGCGCAGTGCCGTGATCCTCGTAGACGTGCTTGGTCTCACCTTGCATGAGACCCGCGAGTTGACGGGCGCGACACTTGCCGCCACGAAGGCGGCACTGCATCGCGGCCGGGCGGAATTGAAGGCGCTGGCTTCGGCGCCAGCCGACGTCGCAATGCCAAAACTGGAACCGGAAGAAGAGCGCCGGCTGCGCCGCTATGTCGACCTGTTCAACGCGCGTGATTTCGACGGGGTCAGGGCGCTGATCGCCGAGGACGTCCAGGTCGACGTCGTCAACCGCACCCGCCTCAACGGCAAGAAGGAAGCCTCGACCTATTTCGGCAATTACGACCGCCTCGGCGATTGGGCGTTGTCGCTCGGCTTCGTCGAGGCCCGGCCGGCGATCCTCATCCGCAACCCGCAGGCGGACAATGCGTTGCGTGGTTTCATGCTCCTGAACTGGCGCAACGACCTCGTCGTGAGCCTCCGCGATTTCCGTTACGCACCCTACTGCCTCGAGAATGCCGATATCCGCGCCGTCGCTGTTTGACGCCGCATGAGGCATGGCCTATCAAATCATCGTGAAGTGACGCGACCGTCACGGATCGGCCATCAGAGCAGCAGCATAGGCCGGCTTGAAGTCGGCCAGCACCCGGTCCGATACGCTGCGGTACGACCATTCCACCGGCCGCGAAGAAGGCATCCCTGGTAAGACTTCGCTAGTTTTTGTCTTTTCACCAATCTGTATTGCGGGCGGATAGCCCGCGAGGTTCCCAATGTCTCTCAATGAAGCCACCAAGCCCGGCAAGCAGAATTCTCGGCAGGTTAAAGCAACGACCGTAGCACCGTCGCGCGATCAGATCCTTATCGGGCCAGATTTCATCCAGAAAGGCGAGCCGCATGAGCGGCTGGACCGCTTCTTCGGCGACTTGGCGAGCCGCTTCGACGCGGCGCCCGCGGTCATCTCCGGCGGTCGACCCTGGTCGTATCGCGAGCTGAACAGCCGCGCCAACCAGTTCGCGCATCTGTTGATCGAGCGCGGTGTCAAGCCAGGCGACAGGGTTGGTCTTTTGCTCGACCGCTCCGCCGAAACCTACATCGCGGTGCTTGCGGTGATGAAGGCCGGGGCGGCATTCGTGCCCTTGGCCACTGCGTTTCCCGAAGACCGCATGGTGATGATCATCGAGGACGCCAACGTCACGATGGTGATCAGCGTTTCCGGTTATGCCGCGCGCGTGGCGCGCCTGCCCGTTCCGCATATCTCGATCGATTCGGCGGAGTCCGAAATTGCGCTCCAGCCGGAAACGGAACCCTTGCCGGACGGCGGCCAGGATCAGACCTGCTACATCCTCTACACGTCGGGGACCACGGGCAAGCCCAAGGGCGTGGTCATCACCCATCAGAGCTTCTGTAATTTCATCCGCGTCGCCGCCGCGTCCTACGGCTACCAGCCCGGCGACCGCGTGTACCAGGGCATGACCATCGCCTTCGACTTCTCTTCGGAGGAGATCTGGGTGCCGTTCGCCGCCGGAGCCACCGTCGTGCCGGCGCCCGGCCAGCAGCCGTTGGTGGGCGAGGAGCTGGCCAGTTTCCTTCGCGAGCACAACATCACCTGCATGGCCTGCAGCCCGACGCTGCTGTCGTCGATCGAGAGCGACGCGCCGAGCCTGCGCGCGATCCTTGTCGGCGGCGAGGCCTGCTCTCACAAGCTCGTGGTGCGGTGGGCGAAGCCCGGCCGCCAGATCCTGAACACCTACGGCCCGACGGAGGCGACCGTCACCGCCACCATGGCCTTGCTGACACCGGACGAACCGGTGACGATCGGCAGGCCGCTGCCTACTTATTCGATCGCAGTCCTCGACCCGAAAAAGCCAGAGGTGCTGAGCGGCGACGCGTTGGGCGAAATCTGCATCGGTGGCATGGGCGTTGCGGTCGGTTATCTCAACCGGCCGGAGCTGACCGACGAGAAATTCATCCATGATTTCATCGGCCTGCCGAACAACCCCAGCGGCCGCATCTATCGTACGGGAGACCTTGGCCGGATCAACGACAGGGGCGAGATCGAATACCACGGACGCATCGACACGCAGGTCAAGATTCGCGGCTACCGGATTGAGCTGGGCGAGATCGAGGCCGTGCTGCTGGACCAGCCAGGCATCGCGCAGGCGGCGGTCACGACCTGGGAAATAGAACCCGAGCGCACGGAGTTGGTCGGCTATTACGCTCCTAAAAGCGGCGGTGACGGTGTGGATCGCACCACTCTCGTGCAGGAGCTGAAGCGACGGCTGCCCGATTACATGGTTCCGGCCTATCTCGAGCAGTTGGCCGCGATCCCGATGACCGTTTCCAACAAGGTCGACCTAAGGAAGTTACCAAAGCCGACGAGCGCGCGTGTCGCCGCCGGTCATGCGATGATCGACCCGCGCAACGAGGACGAGAAGTTCCTCGTGGAGACGCTGGCGGACGTGCTGAAATTCGAGGATATCTCCATCGAAGACCACTTCTTCGACGACCTCGGCGCGAACTCGCTGTTGATGGCGCGGTTCTGCGCGCGCATCCGCTCGCGCAAGGCCTGGTCGACGACCTCGATGCGCGACATCTACCTGCACCCGACGATAGCGAAGCTTGCCGAACATCTGCGGGAACCTCAGATGGCCGCAGTTGCCGCGCGCGAGCCCATGCTGACGCACAGGGCCTCCAATCTTGCCATCTGGGCAACGGGATTCGGCCAGCTGCTGTTTTACGCGGTCTACAGCTATGTGGCTTTGTGGGCGATCAATGACGGCCTCAATTGGGTCTATGAGGCCCTGGACGACCCGCTGTCTCTTTATCTGCGTTGCGTTCTTCTGTCCGCCGGCGTGTTCTTTGGATTGAGCGGCTTCGCCGTCGCCGCCAAATGGCTGCTGGTCGGCCGCTGGAAGGCCGAAACCTTTCCGATCTGGGGTTGGCGTTACTATCGATTCTGGATCGTCAAGACTCTGGTCCGCAGCGCTCCGGTCGTGCTGTTCCGCGGCAGTCCGCTCTATAGCCTCTATCTGCGCCTGCTCGGCGCGCGGCTCGGCGGCCGCGCCGTCGTCGAGTGCCGGGCCGTTCCGGTCTGCACCGACCTGATCACCATCGGCGACAACTCGATCCTGCGCAAGGACTCCACTATCCTCGGTTTTCGGGCGCAGGCCGGCTACATCCATACCGGACCGGTCAGTATCGGCAACAACGCCTTTGTCGGCGTCGGGTCGACACTCGACATCGATACACGCATGGGCGATGGCGCCCAGCTCGGTCACGCTTCGTCGCTGCATCGCGGGCAGATCGTTCCGGCCGGAGAGCACTGGCACGGCTCGCCAGCGATCCCCACCAAGGCGGACTACTGCAAAGTGCCCAACGTCCCGTTGTCGCGGGTGCGCCGCGCCATCTACGAGGCGATCCAGCTCTTCATCCTTTTTGCCATCATCACACCGTTCCCGCTTCTGTTCCACAGCTACTGGGAAAATGTCGGCGACGACTATGATGAGACCCTCGGCATCGTGGCAATCGGCACCACGGTCACGGTGGCGGGCTTCGTCATCGGCGGGGTGCTGCTGGCGGCCATCGTGCCGCGGCTGTTCAACCTCGTGCTAAAGCCCGGCCGGAACTATTCGCTCTACGGCTTCCACTACTGGCTGCAAACGATGCTGGAACTGGTCAGCAATGTGCGGCTGCTGAACGTGCTGTTCGGCGACAGTTCCGCCGTCGTCTATTATCTACGCGCCATCGGCTGGAAGCTGAACGAGGTGGATCAGACCGGGTCGAATTTCGGCACCAACCAGCGGCATGAAAATCCGCAGCTGAGCGAGATCGGTTCGCATACAATGGTGTCGGACGGTCTGTTCATGGTGAACATGCAGAAGTCGGCCAACTCCTTCCGGCTCGAGCATACCCGGGTTGGCGAACGCAACTTCTTCGGCAACAACATCATCTATTCACCGGATTCCCGCGTCGGCGACAATTGCCTGCTCGGGACCAAGGTCCACGTGCCGGTGGACGGCCCCATTCGCGAGAATGTCGGGCTTCTGGGCTCGCCGCCGTTCGAAATTCCGCGCATGGTCAATCGCGACAAGGAGCTTCTTGGGTTGATCTCGGACAAGGAGCGCAGTCGCCGCCTGCCCCTGAAGAACCTGCACAATCTCGTCACCGCGCTGATGTTCGTGGCCGCGCAGTGGCTGATCCTGTTCCTGACGCTGGCAATCTGGGACCGCGCGCTTAACTACTATACCGAGTGGGGGCAGACCGCACTGTTCGTGGCAGTGATGCTGACCACGGCGATCGGCATCCCGTTCTACATCTTCCTCGAACGAGCCAGCCTCGGCTTCCGCCGCTTGAAGCCCAGGATGGCGACAATCTACGACCCGGTTTTCTGGCGGCACGAACGTCACTGGAAGCTGTCGGACTCGCCGATCATGAGCCTGTTCACCGGCACCCCGTTCCGGCCGCTGATCCTGCGCATGCTGGGTGTGAAGGTGGGGCTGCGCCTCTATGACGGCGGCTGCATCATCACCGAGCGCTCGCTGGTGGAGATCGGCGACGACGTGACGCTCAACGAAGGCTGCGTGATCCAGCCGCACTCGCTGGAGGAAGGCGCGTTCAAGTCCGACTACATCCGCATCGGCAATGGCTGCACCCTGGCGCCGTCCGCCTTCGTTCATTACGCGGTGGTGATGGGCGAGGGGTCCGTGGCCGACGTCGACTGCTTCGTCATGAAGGGCGAGGTGCTGGAGCCGAACACGGTTTGGCGCGGCAACCCGGCGAAGCTCTACGGCGTGGTGACGCCGATCGACGCCCGTGCGATGGAAGTCGGGCACGCCCCGTGACGCGCAGCGGCAGCACCAGCGACCGCCCGATTGCCCTGGAGCCTGTCGGCAAGGACAACTGGGCGGCGATACTGGCGCTCGAACTGTTACCGGAACAGCAGGAGTACGTTGCCTCCAACGCCGAATCGCTGGCGGAGGCCGAGCAGGATGACGAGGCGATCGCCCGCGCCGTGGTCTCCGCCGGGCGCGTGGTCGGATTCCTCATGTACAGTGCGCCAAAGGACGATGACGAAGCGATCATCTATCGCTTCATGATCGACCGCCGGGAGCAAGGCAAAGGCTTCGGCCGCGCCGCTGTTGCCAAGGCGCTGGAAGAGATCGCGAAGCGCGGCCACGTCCGCCGCGTTTTGATCTGTTATGAACAGGAGAACGAGGCGGCGCGCCGGCTTTACGCCGGCTTCGGTTTCGTCGAGCAAGGACCGGACGAGGACGACGAGATGATCGCCGTGCTCGAACTGGGCGGATAGAGCGTTGAACACCCGGCCGCAAGGGATGTCGGCGAGCATCCAACATACCGTCGAGCAGGCATTGGCCGGCCTCGCGCCGCCCGGCCTGAGCGGCGGCTGCCGGCATATCCTCGCCGGCGACGAACAATACATCCTGCCTGCGGAAAGCGCTTCCATGGCGACGCGTGCACCCGGGGCGCGCGCCGCCACGGGGGCAGGCCGCCACATCGCGCATGAATTGCTGAGGCGTCGAGGATGCGTGAACCGCGCGATATTGCGCGGCCAACTGGGAAACCCAATCTGGCCGGCCGGCCTTGTCGGCTCGATCGCGCATGACGACACGATGGCCGTGGCAGTCATCGCGCGATCCGACGCGCTGCGAAGCGTCGGCGTCGACATCGAGCCCGCCTTGCCATTGCCCGACGATCTCCGGGCCGTGGTTGCCGCATCGGAGGATCGTCTGGGTGATCTCGATCCAAATCTGGGCGGCCGTATCCTGTTCGCGGTCAAGGAGGCGGCCTACAAGGCATCGTTCCCGCTCGACGGTCGCGTGTTGGGTTTTGAGGACATCGCGGTCGATTTCGAAAAGGGTGAAGCAGTCACTTCGTGGGGCCGTCGTCTGGCCGTCCGTTTTGCCACCTCCCCGTGCATCCTGGCCCTGGCTTATGCGGCCGTGGAGCGCTGAGGAGCCCTTCCGCTTCGCGGCACTCTAAACACCGGCTGGACAGGTGGGGTGCGGTATCTGGCCAGGGGGTTCTGCGCACCCTCGCTCCACACTGTCGCGGCATCAACATAGATGTTCTACACATCAATCCTTGACGATAGAACATTTTAATGTAGGCTGTAGCACCGAGACCTGATACCTCAGACCTGAACGAGAGAGTGCTCGGTGATAACCGCACCGCAATTGCGCGCAGCCAGATCGCTGCTCGGGATCGATCAGCGCCGGCTTGCCGAATTGTCCGGCCTGTCGGTGCCGACGATCCAGCGCATGGAAGCCAGCGGCTCGATCATAAGGGGCAATGTCGATTCGCTGATGAAGCTGATCGCGGCGCTCGAGATCTCCGGCATCGAGCTGATCGGGGAAGGAGCGACCAGCCAGGGCGGCGGGCGCGGCGTGCGGCTGAAGGCTGGCTTCGATCTCGCCAAGGCGTCTGAACCCGATGGCGGCGAGGTCGAAACCGGCGGGAGCCAGCCGTGAATTCGACCGTCCCCCTTCTGTTGTGCGGTCCTGCCGCGTTCTTGGCGACAGCCATAATGGCTGCGGCCGCCAGCCGGCTCGCCGCCGCGACTCGACTGGTCTATGGCGCGACGCTTGTGATTTCAGCCGTACTGCTCGCGACTGCTGCCGGCCATCTCGCCGGCAACCCCGGCGAGGCCTCCGCCACCTTGCCGCTCGGCCTGCCCTGGACAGGCGCCCGGTTCCGGCTCGACGGCCTGTCGGCGTTCTTTCTTGTCGTCGTCAATCTGGGCGGCACGATCACCAGCCTCTACGGTCTCGGTTATGGCCGGCATGAATCCCAGCCGCATCGGGTTCTGCCATTCTATCCCGCCTTCCTCGCCGGCATGAACCTCGTGGTGCTGGCCAACGACGCCTTCAGCTTCCTGTTGTCCTGGGAGTTCATGTCGCTCGCCTCCTGGGCGCTGGTCATGGCGCATCACCGCGATGAGACCAACCGGCGCGCCGGCTACATCTACCTGGTGATGGCAAGCTTCGGCACGATGGCGCTGCTGCTTGCCTTCGGCCTGCTGGCCGGGCCGGCGGGAACCTATGCGTTCGACGCGATGCGGACGGCGCATCCCGGCCCGTTCGCCGCCGGCGCGGTGCTGGTTCTCATGCTGCTCGGCGCCGGCTCCAAGGCTGGCCTCGTGCCGCTGCATGCCTGGCTGCCGCTTGCCCATCCGGCGGCACCCAGCCATGTCTCGGCGCTGATGAGCGGCATCATGACGAAGGTGGCCCTCTATGGCTTCGTCCGCGTGGTGTTCGACCTGCTTGGCGAGCCGGGATGGTGGTCGGGCGTGGCGGTGCTTCTCATCGGCGGCGTGACGGCGGCGCTGGGCATCCTGCACGCGCTGATGGAAAAGGACCTCAAACGGCTGCTTGCCTATTCGACCATCGAGAATATCGGCGTCATCTTCGCAAGCCTGGGCCTTGCGCTGGCCTTCAAGGCGAACGGCATGCCGTCGGCCGCCGCGCTGGCCTTCACCGCGGCGCTCTTCCACGTGCTCAACCATTCCTTCTTCAAGAGCCTGCTGTTCTTCGGCGCCGGCGCCGTGCTGACGGCAACCGGCGAGCGCGACATGGAAAAGCTCGGCGGCCTCATCCATCGCCTGCCGGTGACCAGCTTCGTCTTCCTCATCGGCTGCGTCTCGATCTCGGCGCTGCCGCCCTTCAACGGCTTTGCCTCCGAATGGCTGGTCTTCCAGGCCATATTGCGCAGCCCAGAGCTGCCGCAATGGGGACTGAAGGTCATGGTGCCCGCGGTCGGCGGCATGCTGGCGCTCTCGGCCGCACTGGCCGCGGCCTGCTTCGTCAAGGCATTCGGCATCACCTTCCTTGGCCGGGCACGGTCGGTGGCGGTGGAACGCGCACACGAAGTCGATCGCTGGTCGCTGGCCGCGATGGCCGTGCTTGGCGCCTTCTGCCTGCTCGCCGGCATCCTGCCAGGCTTCGTCATCGACAGCCTGTCGACGGTGACGCTTCCACTCGTCGGCGAGCGCATGCCGGTGCAGATGGCGCAGCCCTGGCTGTCGATCGTGCCGATCGCCGAAAGCCGCAGCTCCTATAACGGCCTGCTGGTCTTCGTCTTCATCACCATCTCGGCGTCGCTCGCGGCCTTCTTCATTCACCGCTTCGCCTCGCACGCGCTGCGCCGGGGCATTGCTTGGGGGTGCGGCTTCACGGACGCGGTGCCAGCCGCGCAATACACGGCCGTCAGCTTCGCGCAGCCTATTCGCCGCGTCTTCGGCGGCTTCGCGTTCCGCTCGCGCGAGACAGTGAAGATGCCGGCGCCAGGCGCCCTCGAGCCGGCGCGACTCAAGGTGGAGATGCACGATGTGTCCTGGGAGGTCTTCTACCAGCCGATCACCGGCGCGATCGGTTTCGCCACCGAGCGGCTGAACCAGCTGCAGTTCCTGACCATCCGCCGCTACCTGACGCTGGTCTTCCTCTACCTCATCATCCTGCTTCTGGTGCTCGCTCTATGGCCATGATCTCGCAGCTGGCCGTGCAGGGCGCGCAGATGCTTTCGGTGCTTTTGCTGGCGCCGCTGCTGATTGGCTTCGTGCGCAAGGTGAAGGCAAGGCTGGTCAGGCGGCAGGGACCCTCGCTGATCCAGCCCTATCGCGACCTCGTCAGGCTGATGCGCAAGGAGGTCGTGCTGGCGGACAATGCGTCCTGGCTGTTCCGCGTAACGCCCTATCTGATCTTCGCCGCCACCTGGGTTGCGGCGGCGCTCGTTCCGACCTTCGCCACCGGCCTCGAATTCAGCTGGACCGCGGACCTCATCGTCATCGTGGGGGGGGGGGGGGGCGCCCCCCGGGGGGGGGCCGGGGGCGGGGGGGGTGTTGGGGCCAACGAAGGGGGGCGCCCCGCCCCCCCCCCGGGGGGGATATGGTGGCGGGGGGCCACCCCGCAA